>CADEGB010000061.1 GCA_902826755.1 uncultured Gemmatimonadota bacterium | reverse complement strand
GGGCTCACGCCCGACGGCAGTTCGACCTACTTTCTGCCCCGGATCATCGGGGTTCGCCGGGCCACGGAGCTGTACCTGTCGAGCCGCGTGCTGAGTGCCGCGGAAGCGCTCGACTGGGGCCTCGTCAACCGGGTGGTACCTGCGGCCGAGCTCGTTGGCGCCGCCGCCGACTGGGTCCGGGAACTCGCGTCCGGCCCGACCCGCGCCTTCGCCGGCGTCAAACGCCTTGTGGCGGTGGCTACGACAGAGACACTCGAGTCCCAGATGGAGCGGGAGACCCGGGAAATCGTTGACGCCGCCCAGACTGCCGACGGCCGCGAAGGGGTTCGGTCCTTCGTCGAGAAGCGGAAACCGAGGTTCACTGGGCAGTAAACCGGCCCAATCACGGCCAGCCATGTCTTGATTGAGGATACGTAGGTGCCAGTATCAGCTCGGGCTCAAGCGCTGTTCCAGAACGGCAAAGGGCACCGTGATGGTGCGGGAGGATGCCACGGCGCGCCGCTCCGGGACTTCCAGTTCACGGCAGCGGGTGCCGGGCGGCGCCTGCACTGGGCAGGCGGCGAGCCAATGGAGTTTGGCGTTTGGGGCGGCGGCCGGCGCGATGGCGAGCGTCCCAACCAGCCAGATGATTTGACTGACCGGCCAGATCGTCACCAGGTTCACTTTGCAGGCGCGGGTGTCTGGGACCGCCGGATGAATGCGACGATGATCTCGGCCAGTTCCTTTCCGTTGGTCTCCTGAATGAAATGCCTGCCGCCTTCGACGATGACGTGCGGCTGCCCTTTGGCGCCAGGGACATTCTCCCGAAAGGCCTTGTCGGCGCCGGCGGTAATCGGATCACTCTTGCCGAAGGCCGTCAGGAAAGGCTTGTCCCACTTTCGGAGCACCGCCCAGGCTCTCACATTGGCGGCGTGCCGGATCGGCCGGAGTGGCGGGCACCCGCTGCGGCAGGATCAGCGGGCCGGCTTTGAATCGTTCGTCGGGAAACGGCGCGTCATATGAGCTGACTAACGCCGGTGCGTCGAGGCTCCCGGCCACCAAGCGGCCGACGTCCATGTCGCCTCGCTCGACCATGCCCTGGTTCATCCGCTGCCAGGCGGCGAACGCCGGGCCTATCGGCGTGTCACCCGTCGGCAGGCCGGTGTTGGACACGACGACTCGCGCAAATCGGGCCTCGTTTTCCGCGACCACTCCCGGAGCGGGGACCTTCGTCGAGGTAATGCATCCGGTAGCCCATGGTCTGCTGGTAGTTGGGCTTGAAGGTGTAATCCGGCAGGTTGCGAAATCGTTCGTCCGGCGTCCGAAAGATGCCGGGCTTGATTTCCTGAGCGTCGGCCGAGCCAACCAACATGGCGGCCAGCGCCACGAGAGCGAAGAGACCTTTTGTCACGATTCCATCCTGAGTCAGGCCGTCCGCAGCAGAGCGAGGGCAAGGTCCTGGGGCCGGGTTGGGTAGGAGTTGGTGAACACGACAGCCGCCGCCGAGCGCGACTTCAGCAGCTTGAGGCTGGTGTTGACGCCGGGATCGGAACCGCCATGGCCCCACACCCACTCGCCATCGATCTGACTGGTGGCGGCCCACACGAGGCCCTGCTGCTGCCCTTCAGCCTCGACCTGCTTGGTGTGCATCTCCTGGATCGCGGCGGCGTCGAGGATCCGGCCGTGGCTCGTCGCGCCCCCGCGGAGGTAGGCCTGAGCAAATCGTGACAGCGCATCGACGGTCGTACGCAGGAAGCCGTCCGGATAGTTCGGGTGGTTGTAGAGACAGTTCGGGGTCAGGCCGTCGGGCAAGGTCCGGCCCATCGTGGGCCCCTGTTCGGTCACCACACCGACCGATTCGATCGACTCCGCGCCCTCAGGTTTGCCGCCGACGATCCTGGTGTAGGGAACCACGTGGCGGGCGACCGGGATGTCGCTAAGCCGCCACCCGGTGTCAGGCATGCCCAGAGGAGCGAAGATGTGGCTCCGGCAGTACTCATCAAACCGCTGCCCCGACACCCGCTCGACCACGAGACCGAGCACCCCGAACGCGGTGTTGCAATAGGCCCAGGTGTCGCCCGGGCGCCAGGACTGGAAGTTCTGCTCCCGGCTGTAGAGCGGGCCCTCGGGCGCGAAATACGACTTGATCCAGGGCCCGAGCTCGGCCCAAGGGTCGCCACAGGCGTAGGCGCTGGTATACGCCGACCCATCCCGCAGCGACGAGGTATGCGTCATCAGCTGACGTGGAGTGATCGCGAGCCGGGGCCAAGCAGGGTTTCGGAGCTCGAAGCCGATGGAGTCCGAGACGTCGCCGTCGAGGTTGATCCGGCGCTGTTCGGCCAACTGCATGATGGCGGTGCCGACGAACGTCTTCGAGATCGAGCCGATGTTCTGAATGTTCGACGTCCGCATCGGGATCCGGCGCTCGACGTTGGCCCAGCCGAAACCTCCCTGCCACAGCCGGCGGCTCGGCGAATACAGTCCGCAGGCAACCCCGGGAGTGCCCGTCTTGGCCAGGAAGTCACGGGCCAGCGCCTCCCGAGTCTCGCCACCGGACGGGGCGGTTCCCGATCCGCGACGAAACACCAGCAGACTGCCCGCGGCTTTAAGGAATATCCGTCGGTCCACTTGATCCTCCCGGACAATCTCCCGGAATATAGCGTCGGCTGCGAGCCCGGCTTGCGCCATGCGACACTCTGGATAACTTCGAAAAATGACCGCTGCCGTTCGCACCGCCGCCCTTGCAGTCACGCTCGCGTCATCCGCTCTCGTCGCCCAGACCGGCAAGGTCGATTCCGGTCGGCCGCCCGCCGGCCCGCTGGCCTTTACGGCGACGGAAGGCACCTGGATCGATCTCGACGTGGCTCCCGACGGGCGAACCATCGTGTTCGATCTGCTCGGTCATCTCTATGAAATGCCGATCGGCGGCGGCTCGGCCACGGCGCTGACTCGGGGAACCTCATTCGATCACCGGCCGCATTACAGTCCGGACGGCAAGCGGATTCTCTTTACCTCGGACCGGACCGGCGCCGAAGAGCTCTGGATCCTCCATCGAGGCACTGATTCGCTCGAACAGGTCACCCGCACCGGGTATCGCGCCTTTGCCGGTACCTGGGCCCCGGACGGCCGCCACCTCTACGTCAGCACCGCAGACATCAACGCCAGATACCAGGGAAGCCGGATTGATCTCTTCGGATCGAAGACCGAGATCGTGAGCAACGGCTTCTTCCAGGCCGCGACCCACTTCAGCGAGTCCTCGGCACTCGGGAAGGTGTTCTTCAGTCAGACCGCGGGGCCGCACTGGCGCGGCGATTTTCAGATCAAGACCTACGACCTCAAGTCCGGCGAACTCGATGTCTACATCCGACGAGTAGGCGGTGCGGCCGATCCGGTCCTGTCGCCGGACGGACGTTACCTGGCCTACGTCCACCGCGATGACCTGCAAACCCAATTGATCCTTCACGAGCTCGCGACCCAGAAGGAGCGCGTGCTGGTGCCGACGCTCGATCGCGACCGGATGGAGGCCGGCATTGGGATCACCCCGGGGATCTATCCCGATTTCAGCTGGCATCCGAATGGCCGAGAGATCTTCTTCTCCAGGGGCGGGAAGATCCACGCCGTGAATGTTGAGGGCGGCGCCATTCGGGAAGTTCCGTTTCGGGCCGAGGTCCGGCGGGAGCTCAAGCCGACGATTCGGTTCCCGGTCACGATCCCCGAGGAAACGGCCCGGACCCGCTCTCACCGCTTCAGCCAACGTACCGACCTTGGGATTCTCTCCGTTGCGCTCGGCGACCTCTATCTCCGGAACGGAAGTCAGGTCACCAACCTGACGCAAACCCGAGCGCTCGAGTCGAACCCAGTGTACGACCCGGCCACCAAGACGGTGTACTACGTGGCCTGGACCGACGACAGCCTCGGAACTCTCTGGGCACTTTCTCTGAGCGGGCCAAACCGCGCGCCAGTGCCACTCCCGGTGCGCCCCGGCCACCTTGGTGCGCTGGCACTTTCGGCCGACGGCCGCACCCTGGCCTACCTACGTGGTTCCGACGACGTGAACCGAGGGGTCCGCATCGTCGATCAGAACCAGTTCACCTTGATGCTGATCGGGCCCGACCGAATCGAGCGGGAGGTGGCCCAGGTGAAGTGGAAGGCCGGCCCCGACCTGCTTCACCGGTTGGTGCCCGGGATCACCTTCGCGCCCGACGGCCGCTCCCTCTATATCGACGAGATTGCAGAGGACACGCTCGCGGTGAAACGGATCGGCCTCGGCGGGACCGGGGAACGCATCCTCCTCCGCGTGCCCCAGAGTCCGCAAGCCGTCGTCTCGCCCGACCTTCGGTGGGTGGCGTTTCGGGAATACTCCCGGACCTATCTCACGCCTCTCATCGACGCCGGCAAGCCGACGACGGTCGTGGCCTTCGATCACCTGGGCCCGGCCTTCCGGGTCGACTCGGCCGATGGCGAGGATCTCCGCTGGAGCGCCGACTCCCGCACGCTCCAGTGGGGCCGCGGGAGCACGTTCTACGAAAAAGACGTGGTCGACATCGTTGGCGGCGGCACCGGCAAGGCCCGCTTGGTCGATCTCGGGTTCGACTATCCCGTGGCCCGCCCCGCCGGGGTGATCGCGCTTACCAATGCTCGCGTCATCACCATGGACCGCGAACGCCGGGTCCTCGATGGCGCAACGATCATCGTCCGGCAGAACAAGATCGACGCCGTCGGTGTTGGCATCCCGGTTCCGCCCGGAGCCCGGCTGCTCGACCTGGCCGGGAAGACCGTTATCCCCGGTCTCATCGACGCCCACGGCCATTACGACCGGCTCAACTCGGTCCTCGGCGTGCTCGATCAGAATCAGCGCAGTCTGCTCGCCAACCTCGCCTATGGCACCACCACGCTGTACGAGCTCTACGGGAATCACCTGAAGGATGCGGCGGTATCAGACCTCGAGCGGGCCGGTTCGACCGGTGGCTCCCGGCTCTTGTCGGTGGGACCGGCCATTTACGGGCTCCGCGGCTATGGCCCCCGGAAGTTGCGCCCGCTCCTCTCGCAGGCGGACGCCGACGAAGCGGCCGCGTTCAATCAGGCGTTCGGCGCCACCGCACTCAAGGACTACACCCAGTACACCCGAGGGGCCCGGCAGCGCCTCTACGCCGCCGCCCGCCGGGCGGGTCTCAATGTGATGGCGGAGAGCGCCGGCGATTTCCAGATGAACTGGACCATGCTGATGGACGGCGTGTCCGGAATCGAGCACACGGTGGGGCTGACACCGCTGTACGACGATGTCCGCAAACTCTGGAGCGCCACCGGTGCCGGGAACACGCCCACTCTCCTGGTCACCTACAACGGCGTCCCCGGGGAGACAGTGTTCCACCAGAGCGAGCGTCTCTGGGAGGACCCCAAGCTGCTCCATTTCTTCACCAGGGAATCGCTGCTTCGCTACCGCCGCCCGACCCACTACTTCGGGGACGACGCCTACGCCGTCGAGATGGCGGCCGAGATCCACAAACTGGGCCAGGCGGGCGTTTCGATCCAGCTGTCCGGCCACGGCCAGATGGCCGGTCTGGACAAGCATTGGGAGATGGAACTGATGGCCCGCGGCGGGTTCACACCGATCGAGATCCTAGCCGCCGGAACGATCGCCAGCGCGAGGTACTTGGGGCTCGACCGTCAGCTCGGCTCGCTCGAGCCCGGCAAGCTGGCCGATCTGGTGATTCTTGACGCCAACCCGCTGGACGACATCCGAAACGCTCGCCGAATCGACCGGGTCATGAAGAACGGCGTCCTGTATTCGGGCGACGACGCGGCCCGGATCTACCCCGAATGAGGGGGCGCTGCGGCCGCGATCAGGACACCGGAGTTGGCGGAGCCGGTTGACGACCGCCAGCGCGGTGTCCGGTCCGGGGAAGGCCAGGACCGGTAGTCGATCCCAAACCCGAAGAGTGACGCCAGAAGCACTGGTCGCCGACCGAACCGGTCACTGAGTACGCCCATCAACGGGGAACTAACGAACTCCATCAGGGCGTAGGCAAATACCATCCACCCACCCCACCGGGCCGCGTCGCTCATCGTCCCACCGGTTAGCTCGTTGATGAGCTTCGGCATGACCGGGACAATGATCCCGATCCCGGTGACGTCGAACAGAACCGTCACGATGATGAACCCCAAGGCCGACTTGCGCGGTGCAGACACAGAAGATCCTTCCGTCATCCGGGCTATTCCGCGTTCAGCGCAACGGTCGGATCGACCTTCGCGGCCCGCCGTGCCGGGAGCCAGCTCGCGACCAGCGCCACCGCAAGCAGCGCGAACGCCACCGTCCCGAAGGTCACCCGATCGAGCGGACCGACGCCATGAAGGAGCGACGTGAGCAGCCCAGTCACCGCGCGGGCTGCGACCGCGCCGACCCCGATCCCGAGGATCGCGAGCCCGAAGCCCTGGCGCAGCACCATCCAGCTGATCGCCCCCTGCTCAGCGCCGAGCGCCATCCGAACCCCGATTTCTCGGGTTCGTTCGGCGACGACGTAGGAGATCACCCCGTAGAGGCCGACCGCGCCGAGGAAAAGCGCCACCCCGGCCGCGAGCGCCAGCATCACCATCGCGAACGACGCTCGCGCCATCGAGCTTTGGGCGATGTCGTCCATTGATCGAACCCGGGAGACTGGGAGGTCAGGATAGATCTCATGGACGGCGCGGATGACCGCTGGCGCCAAGGCACTCCCACCCCCCTCGGTGGCGCGGACCAAGAGAGTCAGGCCCGGTGTTGCATAGAGCGAGTCGCGGGTGGCGGGCGTGGCGTCTGGCCCGACAGTCGGAAAAAATGCCGTCGCCACCGGATCCTGATCGAGCCCACCCTCGCGGACGTCGCCCACGACGCCGACGATCTCCCAGAGGCCGCCCCGGATCCCGATCCGCTTGCCTAACGCTTCCCCCGCCGACTTCCAGTGCTGTCTGGCAAAGGTCTCGTTGACCACGGCACGCCGGGCCCGCATGTCGTCATCACCCTGGTCAAGAACCCGCCCGGCGGCGACGGGTACTCCAAGGGCCTTGAAGTAATCCCCAGAAATCCAGCGGACCGGGAAGGTCGGGGGTAAGGTCCCGGCGGCGACCGGAAAGTCCTCCACCGACACGAACATTTTCACGTTCCGACTTCCTTCGAGCGGGAGCTCGCTCGCCGCGCCGACAGCCGCGACGCCCGGCACCAGGCGGAGCCGGTCGCGGATCGTTCCGTCAGCCCGCGCCACCGCGGCCGGATCCGGGAACTGCTCACCGACGAGGGATACCCGGAGCGTGACGACAGACTCTGGGCCGCTGAATCCAGGATTGACGGCGCGGAGGCCCTGGTACGTCCGCCACAACAGGCCCGACGACACCAGGAGCACCAGCGCCAGCGCCATCTGCAGCACGACCAGCGCATTGCGGACCCGGTGCCGCTCGCGCCCGGCGCTCGCCCCGCGGGCGCCTTCGCGGAGACTGGCGAACTTGGGCCGGAACCCCGGGAGCAGCGCCGAAAGCGAACCGAAGCCAAGCCCAGCCAGCAGCGCGATCGTCACCGCCAGCAGGACGCTCCACCCGTCGAGGCCGATCTCGTGGAGCCGGGGCAGCATCGCGGGACCGAGGGCGACGACCCAGCGAAGGCCACCCCACGCGAGGAGCAGGCCGATGGCGCCGCCGACGAATGCCAGGACCAAAGCCTCAATGAGCTGGTGCACGGCCACTTGAGCCTGACCAGCGCCGAGCGCCGCGCGAATCGCCATCTCGCGGTGGCGCCCCTCGGCCCGAACCATGAACAGATTGCCGACGTTTACGCAGGCGATCACGAGCACGACGCCGACGCTGCCGAGGAGGATCCACAGGACGGTGCCGATGTCCCCGACAACTTCCCCCTTGAGCGGCCGGACGATCGGGGCGAATCGGGCCTGTTCGAACATCGCTTTAGGAAACCCGGGGTACCGCTCGGGAAGCTGGGGGAGGACCCGCGCCAGATCGGCGAGCGCAGTTGCCTGGGTCGCCTCGGGGGCAAGGCGGCCGAGCACTGAGTAGCGGACGGCGCCTGAGTTTGCGGTGGCGCGGCTGAGCCGAGCCGGCTGGAACAGCTCCGGCTCGCCCCCGATCCGGACCACGGCCGGCGCCACCCCGATGATCTCGGCGGCGGTCCCGTCGATCCGAATGGTCTGGCCAATCACGGTGGCAGCGCCGCCGTACCGCCGGTGCCAAAGGCCGTTCGAGATGACGACGGTGAGGGGTGCGCCCCGCTCGTTGTCGGCATCGGTAAAAGGGCGGCCAAGCTCCATCCGCACCTGAAGGACCTCGAAGAATTCGCGACTGACCACCAGGCCGTCGACCCGCTCGGGGGTGCCATCGCCGGCCAGGTTGACCGGCTGTTGTGACCAGGCTGCGATTCCGGCGAAGGCCCGGGCCTCGTCGTGATATAGGAAAAAACTCGCGTCCGACTGGGGCACCTCGGCCATCCCAAGCCCCGGCGCGGTATAGAGGATCGAGACCAGCCGGTCGGCTTCGGGATAAGGAAGGGGGCGGAGGAGGATCGAGTTGACCACGGCAAAGATTGCGACGGTGGCGCCGATCCCAACGGCCAAGGTCGCGAGGCACGCGGCCGCAAATATCGGGGTCCGCGCTAGCCGGCGGACAGCGAAGCGGACGGGGCGGACCGCCGCCTCGATCGCCGCCCCACGCCACATCGACCGGGTTACCTCCGCCACCCGGGCCCGATTGCCGAACTGGCGTCGGACCGCTCGCTCGGCGGCGGCCCGGTCCTCCCCGCGGGCGAGTCGATCCGCAAGGGCCATCCGGAAGTGGCTCTCCAGTTCCTCGGCCAACTCGTCGTTGTGGCGCTGCCACGGCCATCGCGGGCTCATGCTTTGCTCCCGGCTGGCGGCGTCAGCACCCCGGCGATGGCCTCCTTGAGCTGTTCCCACTTCGACCGTTCTGCCGCCAGGTGTCGCCGTCCCCCGGCGGTGAGCCGGTAGAGCCGGACCCGCTGATTGTGCTCAGACTTGGTCCACTCGGCGGTGATCGCGCCCTGGCGCTCGAGGCGGTGGAGGGCGGGGTAAAGTGAGCCGGTGTCTACTTGAAGGGCGTTCCCCGAACTGGTACTGATCATGGTGCTGAGCCCGTAACCGTGCTGCGGGCCCCACGCGAGCGTCTGGAGGATGAGGAGGTCGAGGGTGCCCTGCAGCACCTCGATGCGATCCCGAAACCCGGTCACCTTTGCCACAACCCCCCCGGTCGTTAAGGGTGTAGATGTTCTACATCTTGGGCTGTAGAATATCTACACCCTTGCAGCTGTCAAGGGCACGCTGCTGGCCGGCGTCCTGTATTCCGGCGCGGATCAAACGTCGCGGAGCGCCCGGCCCATCAGGTCGAGGAACTCGTCGGCGTCCCCCGTTGTGAACGGGAGCGGTGGCCGGATTTTGAGGGCATGGCCCCGTGGTCCCGCGGCCGCGATGAGGACCCGGAGTTGGCGAAGGCGGTTGACCACCGCCAGCGCGGTGTCCGGTCCGGGCTCCCGAGTCTTCTTGTCTCGCACGAAATCCACCCCGATGAACAGGCCGGCACCGCGGACCTCGCCGATCCGCTCATCCTGCGCCGCGAGCTTGCTGAGGCCGTCGCGCAGATAACGACCGACCCGTTGAGCGTTGGCCATGAGCTGCTCCTCCTCGATCACCTCCAACACCGCCAGCGCCGCGGCGCATGAGACATGATTGCCGCCGAAAGTGTTGAAGTACCGGGCGGTGTCCGCGAACGACCGCAGCGTCTCGGGGGCCGACACTACACCGGCGATCGGAATCCCGTTGCCCATCGGCTTGCCGAGGGTGGCCAGATCGGGCACCACCCCGTGGCGCTGGAAGCCCCACATGGCGTCGCCGGTGCGGGCAAAGCCGGGCTGCACTTCGTCGGCGATGTAGAGCCCGCCGGCCTCCCGGACCGCGGCCACCGCGCCGGCAATGAAGCCGGGCGGGTCGGACAACACGCCGTCGCTCGAAAAGATCGTGTCGAAGATGATCGCGGCCGGGGCAATACCGTGGCGGGCCAGATCGTCGATGGCGGCGCGGACGTCGGCCTCGAACTTGGGCCCCACCTGATCCCGGCCAACCCGGTACGCATCGGGAGCCGGCACCGTCCGGACGTGGTCGCCCAGCATGACGCCGCGGCCAAGGGACGGCGATGCCGCCGCCACGGCCGCCGTCAGGCCGTGATAGCCGTTGGAGGTGACGATGATGCCGCGGTTTCCGGTATAGGCGTTCGCAATCCTGAAGGCCAGGTCGTTCGACTCGCTCCCAGTGCAGGTGAACATCACGTTCGACAGCGGCGCCGGGAACGTCGCGAGCAAGCGCTCGGCGTAGCTCACCACGACATCCGACAGGTAGCGGGTGTGAGTGTTGAGCGTGGACGCCTGCCGCGCCACGGCCTCGACCACCCTCGGGTGGCAGTGCCCAACGACCGGCACGTTGTTGTACGCGTCCAGGTAGGCGTTGCCTGCCTGATCGTACAGCCGGACCCCCTCGCCGCGGACGAACCAGACCGGGTCGTCATAGAACAGCTTGTACGACGGACCCAGCACGCGGGCCCGCCGGGTGATCAAGGACTGGACCTCGGCGTCGGCCACGGGTCCGCGGGCGGGGTCGAACGCATTGACCATCAGCGGTTGTTCGCGCATCTCAGGTGTCCATCCTGCAGGCGTGAAGAAGCCGGGAGCTCCAGGCGTCAGGCGCTCGTCCGGAAAAGGTCGTGAGACCGCGCCAGGCGGTCGCCGTGTTCTTGGTAATGTAGGGCCGGTTCCCTGGTACCCGGGCCGCGTGGTGCTCGGTGATGGCCACCGTCACGGCGTGCCGCGCTTCCATCAGCGGCGCGATGAGGAGGACCTCGTCACGGGTCAGGGGGCTGACGGCGTGAAACCCCGCGGCCAGGGCCTCCGGCAACGCCATGGCATCGTCTCCGTCGCCCATGAGGTAGCAGGCGGCAATCGCGACATCGCATACGAGCGCCGTCCGCACCATGTCCCCAAAGTCGATGATTCCGGTGACTCGATCCGGTGCGACCGGGTCGACCAGGGCGTTGTAGGGTGTCAAATCCGCGTGCAGCACCTGCCGCCTGACGGCGGCGAGGGCTGGCGCCGTGGTTCGGTCGAACCGATCCATCGCGGCTTCGACCATGGCGCGACCGGCCGGATCGGTCACCGCGGCGAGCCGCGGCCGATGGTCGGAGGTGTGAACCAGATCCCAGATCAGGTAGTGGTCCGCCCCCGGATGGTCGAACTCGGCGAGCGCCAGGCCGAGTCGGGCGAGGGCCTGGCCAAGGGCCCGAGCCTGGGCGGGGGACTTTGGGGAATGGGCCACCAGGTCGCCGTCGAGCCAGGTCATCAGCCTCGCCGTTGGTGGCGGGCCGAAGGGCCAGTCGGGGCGAAAGGCCACCCGCCCTTCCCGGTCGGGCACGAGCCGGGGAATCTGCAGGCCGGGGTCCCGGGCGGCGGCATGGAGCAAGCCCTGCGTCTGGAAGTCGGTTGCGAGCGGCGCTTCGTTCGGGTCGGTGAACTTGAGGATGAGCCGCCTCCCGTCGGCGGACTCGACCCGGAAAATCCGGTCGCGCTCGGACGCAAGCGGGCTCAGTCGGCCGTCGATTCCCCAAGCCGACCGGCAGAGGGCCGCCGACCAGGTGAGCAGGTCCGATTCGTCAATCGCCATGCGCCTCTACCGCTGGGTCGGGCGGGCGACGACGGGGAGCACGATTCGCGACGGATGGACCCGGTTTCGCTCGACCGTGATGACCGGCGCTTCAGTCTCGGCCACGGGCGCGAACGAGTCCCGGTCGGCGCCCGCGATCGCGATCCGGATCCGGTGGCCTTTGCGAATCAAGACCGAGGTAGGAAGGAGGCCGAAGTTGAGCTCGGCGACCTGGCCGGGGACCAACGGCACGGCGTCCTTCCGCAGATGGGTGTGGTACGGCCCAAAGAGGCGATACGGAGGCCGGTCGGTCGACACCTTCCGATTCTGCGCCCGAAGCTGGCCCTCCGTCAGGTAAGTCACCCGCCCGTCGGGCGCGACGTCCTCGAGGTAGACGAAGAAGGCGCCGTCGGTCGCGGTGGACCGGATGTTGAGCGTCACGACGGGCGTCCCGGTAATCTCGAGGTCCTGCTGGAGCGGCTCAGTGGTATAGGTCAGCAGCCGGCGGTCGGCCTCGGTCCGGTCGGGGTAGATGACATCGCCGCCGCCCCGCTGGGTGTACCAGCGGTTGGTGGTGCCGGTGGTGGCCGCGAAGTCCACGGCGTAGCGGTCGGCGGCGTCGGCGGCCGATGGGGGTTGGCGGCGCAAGGTGCTGTCCTGGCCCAGATACCACACGACGGGCCGGGATCCCCGGGGCGGCCAGACGGCCGTGGTCTTCCAGCGCTCCTCGCCCATCGTGTAGTAGATCAACTGGCGATTCTTCATGCCCGTCGGCTGATTCTTGACGAACGTGTCCATGAAACAGAGTTGCTCGAGTTGCTGCTGCTCGATCGAGGGATCGAGCGGCGAGTCCGGCGGCAGGAACGGGCTGGCTGCGTACCGCGCGGCGTGACTCCAGGCACCGATCACGGCCCGTTGAGGATTCTTGAGCGTCGCGAAGCGATGGAGGACGCCGTTGGCGGTGCCGGCGTCCATCCAGCTTCCCCACGCAAACATCGCCGCGCCGGATGCCTCGAGCGCTCGGGCATGCGCGTGGATACTCCGCTCCGCATAGGATCCGGCGTAGCCCGGGGGATCATCGTCCTTGAACGTGATCAGCTTGATGCCCTGGTACATGTCTGGCACCGTGTCCCGGCCCGCGATCGCTTGGCGGAGCAGTTCCTGCCCGCTGTCGCCGTCCACCGGGCGGATCCCGCGAGTCCGGCCATCCGGTCCCGGGCGCGCCACGTTCAGGTCCTGCTGTTTGACCGACTCGCTCCAGAGCTTGCCGAAGGCGAGGTGGAAGACGCCGCCGGGGAACAGCAGGTCGTTGTAGGCGTCGTAGTCCGGGAACAGTGGAATGATCGCCTTGACCCGGCGGCCAGTCTCGGCCGCCAGGAAATCCGCCGTATTGGCCCCATAGGAGATCCCCCAGCCCGACACGGTGCCGTCGGACCAGGGCTGGCGGGCCACCCACTCGGCGACCTCGGCGTAGTCACGAGTCTCCGCCGGCGAGCGGCTGCGGCGCCAGATGCCGGTCGAGGCGCCGGTGCCCCGCACGTCCATCCAGACGGTGGCGTACCCGCGACTGGTGAAAAACCGTTGGGTGGCGTTCGGAGGGTCTCCCTCCCCAGCCCGCCAGTACCGGGTGATCTGGAGCACGGTGGGGAATCGGACTCCCGACCCCTGCGGCTCAGGGAGCACCACGTCCACGGCGATACGGGTCCCGTCCGGCATTCCGACGTAGGAAGAACGTACCGGCCCCGCCGTGTACCGCGCCGGGCTGGGACTCCGGCAGGCCCCGAACTGGTAGCCCGACGGCGGCGCCTGGGCCCTGAGCTGGGCGGCGGCACCCAGCGCCGCGATGACTGCCATCCTGGTGATCGAGAGCATAACGTCCTCCACCCCGCCTAACGCGTGGTCGGTGGACCGAGGTGTTCGAGGAGGTAGCGGTTCCTCGCCTCATTGTAGTAGGCCATCGCGGGTGGCGTGAGGCCGTGGGTCTGTTCCGGGAATACCACGAGGTCAAAGAACTTGCCGGCTTTGATGAACGCGTCGGCGAGCCGCATCGTGTGATTGAATGTCACGTTCACGTCGGTGGTGCCGATCGTCACCATGAGCCGGCCCCGGAGCCGGTCGGCCAGGCGGACGTTTGAGCCCTGCTCGTATCCGTCGGGGTTACTCTCGGGTGTCCCAATGTACGGCTCGATCGGTCCGTGGTGGGCGATGAAGTCCACCACCGGAGCTCCCGCCACGCCCACCTTGAACACGTCCGGCGCCGTGAGCAGGGCCCGGATGGTGAAGTACCCGCCCCAGGAGTAGCCGGTGATCCCCACCCTAGTGGTGTCCATATAGGGCCGCGTGGCCGCCAACTGCCGCAGCGTGACGATGTGATCCGGGATCTCGATCTTCCCCACGTTCATCCAGGTCTGATCCTGAAACGCCTTGCCGCGGCCCGGCGTTCCGCGGGCGTCGACGATGTAGACCACGAAGCCCAGCTGGGTGAGCGACTGGGCATCGTCGCCCAGCCAGGTGCCGCTGAAGGTTCGCGGAGCGGAGTGCACGAAGTTGCCCATGTACTGGAGATCCACCACCGGGTAGCGGCGGGACGGGTCGAAGTCGTGCGGGGTGTAGAGCGACCCGTAGAGATCGGTCTTGCCGTCGGCCGCCTTCACCACGAACTCCTCGGGGGCCCGCCAGCCCAGCGCCTTGAGCCCGGAGATGTCCGCGGTCGTCATCGTGCGGACCAGGGTGCCGTCGGCGCGGCGGAGATCGACCACCGGGGCTCGGTCGACGGTGGAGTGGGTATCCAGGAAGAATCCTTTGCCGGGGGCGAACGCCGCGGCATGTACTCCGGTGGCCTCGACGAGCCGGGCGCTTCGTTGCCCCTCGAGGTCCACCCGGTAGACCTGTTCGTCGTAGGGCCGTTTCGGGTCGCCGTGGGCGGTGTAATAGACCCAGCCGCCCTTCTCGTCGATCGCGTCCACCCGTTCCACCGGCGTGGCGCCGGCGGTGAGGCGCCGGATCAGCGTGCCGCGGGCATCGTACAGGTAGAGATGGCTCCATCCGTCCCGCTCCGACCGCCACACGAAGCGGGAGCCGTCCGCGAGCGGGTTATACATCGTGCGGGACGCCGTGCCAAAGGCCAGGCCCTCGATGAACGTCTCCTGTTTCTCGGTCAGGATGGTCCGGACCCGTCCGTCCGGCGTCGCGGCCATGAGGTCTACCCGCTTGAAGAGCCGATCGGCCAGCAGGAACACGAACTCCGAACCGTCGGGCCGCCAGCCAAGTGGCGCGATCGTCTGGCCGTCTGCGTCGCCGGTCGGAATCCGCACCCGGCCGCCACTCACGCTCAACACCCACAACTCGGTCGCTTCCGCCGCCTCGCCTGGGCCGGCATAGGGGCTCCAGGTGATTTCCTCGTGCTGCGGCTTGAGCCAATGGAGGACCGGCATGTGGTGAACGGCCCGCGCGTCGGTTCGGAGCGCAATCAGGTAGGTCCCGGCTGGATGCCAAGCTCCCGGCGGGGACAGGTAGGTCCCGGCTGCCTGCCAAGCTCCCGGCGGCAGGCTCCATCCGTACCGCTCGACGCCATCCGTCGTGAGCCTGACGGTGCGCCCGTCGGCCGACGACCGAAGCGCGATGTCGAAGCCCTGCACCAGGGCGGTCCACCCTCCCCGCGGCGCCGGCTGTTCGGGGGCGCTACCGGCTGGGGGCGGCGCGACCGGGGCCGGCGCGGGACCAAGCGAAGTCAGGCGGTAGGTCGCGAGATCGAGCCGGAACCGGCGGTTCTCGACCGTGAAGGTCGCGGCCGTTTCTCCATCGGCAAACTCGAAGGTGTCGAACGGCGCCCCCTCAAAAGGCGGCCGATGGCCGAGCGCCTCGGTCAGCACCTGCGCCGCGGTGCGCCCGATCAGGTCGAGA
>CADEGB010000060.1 GCA_902826755.1 uncultured Gemmatimonadota bacterium | reverse complement strand
GGCCATGGCAACCACATCGCCAATCCGGATCGACGGCCGCCTCGACGAGCCCGCGTGGCGCGAGGCCGAGCCGATCCCGTTGAATTGGGAATGGACGCCAGGCGACAACGCGCGGCCCCCGGTCGCCACCGTCTGCCGGATCAGTTTCGACCGCCACACGCTCTTCCTCGGGTGCCGAGCCGATGATCCGCGGCCCGACCAGATCCGCGCCCACCTGTTCGACCGGGACGCCACCGACCGGTTGGTGCTCGACGATCACCTGACGTTCCTGATCGACCCGTTCAACGACCAGCGCCGGGCTTTTCAGTTCCGGATCAATCCGTTCGGCGTCCAGGCGGACGCGGTCATGAGCAGTGCCGAGGGCTACGAGGACTTCTCGTGGGACGCGATCTGGCATTCGGCCGGGCGGTTGACGGAAAACGGCTACGAGGTCGAGGCGGCCATTCCGTTTCGCTCGCTCCGGTTTCCCCGAACCGCCACCGCTCAGACCTGGGGATTCCTGATCGAACGCTCGTGGCCCCGCGGGGTTCGACACCGAATCCAATCCGGACCTCGGGACCGGGCCAATCAGTGCACGCTCTGCGAATCGAACAAGGTGACCGGATTCGTGGGGATTTCGCCCGGCGGGACGGTCGAGGTGGCTCCAACGGCCACCGCCCTTCGGACCGACCTGCGCCGGACCCTGCCGGCCGGCCCGCTCGAACGGGGTGAGGTCGATCCCGATGTCGGCGCCGACTTCCGGTGGGGCTTGACCCCGAACCTGTCGCTCAACGCCACTCTCAATCCGGATTTCTCTCAAGTCGAGGCCGATGTCGCCCAACTCGACGTCAATACCCGGTTCGCGCTCTTCTACCCGGAGAAGCGACCGTTCTTTCTCGAAGGCGCCGATTTCTTCTCGACCCCGATCCCGGCGGTCTTCACCCGCACGGTGGCCAACCCCGACGTCGGCCTCAAGCTGACCGGCAAGGTGGGTGCGTCGTCGCGCTCGGCGGTGGCCGTCTTCGGAGCCCGCGACGTCACCACCAACCTGCTCCTACCCTCGAATCAGGGCACGGACGCCACCAGCCTCGAGCAGGCATCGTGGTCGGCGGTGGGCCGCTTCCGCCGCGACGTGGGTAGCGCCTCCTACGTTGGACTCCTGTACACCGCTCGCGGTGGCGAAGCGTATGGCAATCATGTCGCCGGATTCGACCTCTTCCATCGTCTCTCGCCATCCACTCAGATCCGGATCCAGTACCTCGGCTCGGTTACCGAGTACCCAGACTCGACCGCCCACCGGTTCGATCAGCCGACCGGCCGCTTTACCGGCGGCGGTCTCCACGTCGACCTCCGCCACCAGGCCCGCAACTGGTACATCAACACCCGGTATGAGGACAAAAGCCCGGGATTCCGGGCCGACGGTGGGTTCCTTCCCCGAGTGGACCTCCGAACGGTCTTCCTCGAGGGAGCCGGTCTGTTCTATCGCCGCTCCGGATTGTTCACCCTCTTTGCCCCCGGCGCATTCTATTGGCGGACACTCGATCATGCCGGGACGCTGACTGACGAAACCCTCGGCGTCGGATTTCGGTACGATGGGCCCTGGCAGAGCTACGGACAGGTGGTGGTCAGCCGGAACCGGGAGCGGTTCCAAGACCGCCTGTACGATCGTGACCAGTTCGTCGTCCGCACCGCCGTCAAACCGACGGCCTGGCTCTCGGCCAGCTTTGACGTCACCACCGGCGGGGCCATCGATTTCGCCAACGCCCGCGCCGCCACCACCTTGACCCTCCAGCCAGGACTGCAGCTCAGCGTCGGGCGGGGCCTTTCGCTCGGCGCCGAACACGCCTATCAGCGGCTTTCGCACGAGCGCCGCCAGGTCTTCACCGCCAACCTGCTCCAGACCAGGGTGGTGTTCCAGGCAAACGCCCGGACGATGATCCGCGCCATTGCCCAGTTTCGGGCCGTGGACCGCAACCCGACGGAAAACCCGGGCGGCGCCCTCCCGACCGACCGGGGCCTGTTCAGCCAATTGCTGTTCTCCTACAAGGCAAACCCCCAGACCGTGCTGTTCCTCGGATACGCCGGCAACAGCCTCGGGACCGATCAGTTCGATCTGACCCGGACCGATCGGACCTTCTTTGCCAAGATCGGTTATGCCTGGCGCCCGTGATCAAGGCCGGATTCATCCGATGGGCGAGTCGGACTAGGTTTCGACCATGGTCTCCCGGCCCCCCAGCACCGTCCGACCCCGACCCTGGCAACGGCGCCGCGATGCCCGTCCCGGGGAGCTCCGAAGCGCCGCGCTCCGGCTGTTCGCGGAGAAGGGCTATGGCGGCGCCACGGTCGAGGACATCGCGACGGCTGGCGGGGTGACCGTCGGGACGATCTATCGGTACTTCGCGGACAAGGAGGCGTTGCTTCGGTCGCTCGTCGACTGGGCGGTGACCGTTCCACTCCTCCCGGCCGCTCCGCTGGGAACCCCAGAGGCCACGCCGGAAGACATCGCGGCGCTGATGCTGGCCGAGATCTGGGCCGCCACCCGCCGGGAACCCCATGGAGACATGCTCCGAGTGCTGGTGGCCGAGAGCGGCAATGCCCCGGAGCTGGTGGCGCGGTACCGGGCCCTCGTACTCGAGCCCGCGGAGCGGACGCTGGCCGCGATCGGGCGTCGCCTTGGCGGACCGATCGATCCCGTCACCTGGGCGCGCACCGTCCTCGGGTCCACCATCGGCGCCAGTCTGCTGGCCGGATCAGCCGCGGCGGCGGAGCCGTTGATTCCGCAGCCGGCCCCCGCCGCGTTGGCCGCCACCCTGCTCAACCACCAACCGGCCGGGACACGCTCCCCCCTCGTCGAGGCGCCCACGCCGCGCCCGGCGCCGGGCCGATATGCCGGACCGGAGGCCTGGTGATCCGTCCCGCCACGCTCGCGCTGACCCTCGCCTCGCTCGCCATCGTCCCGAATTCGGCGCCGGCCCAGGGTCTTCCGCCTTACCTCGCGGTCAATCCGATGGTGACGTCGCGAAGCGGAGTCTACTTCCAGCCGTACGTGGAGCGGACCAGATCCTGGGAGTTCCGGATCCTGACGGACTACGCCAGTGCCATCGAGTACTCGTTCCGTCCCGACGCCTCGCTGCTCCTCGACGCCGAGTTGCTCCGCGTCGACGCCACGGCGATTCGCAACCTCGGCGCCGGGTTCGTCGGCGTCTCCGCCGGGTTCAACGGTGCGTACGACGGCTTCCTCGACGGTTTTCTCGACTGGTATCACGACCTGACCGGGCTCCGGGTGGCCGCCCGGGAGGAGCGTCCTCGGAACGAGTTCGCTTACGCGCTCAAGCTCCCGAACGGCGACAGCCTGGCACGCGCCCCTTCCGGCGGTTTTCTGGGAGACATCCGACTCCTGGGTGGCGTCCGGCTCGGCCGCGGCTGGCAGACCGCGGTGGCCGTCACCCTGCCTACCGGCCCAGAAGGCTATGGCCGCCGGGTCGCGTCGGTGGCCTCCTTGACCACGTTTCGCGCCAACCTGGATCATCGCTGGCGGACCGAGTGGGGCCTCGGCGTGGGCTACACACCGACCGAGGGGCCCCTGCGGGAGATCCAGCGGAGCGCCTTTGTCGGCGCCAATGCCGGATTCCGCTATCGTTTCTGGGGGAAGCAGGCCGCGTTCGTCAACTTGTTCTACCAGTCGCCCGGCTACCGGAACACCGACCTCCGCGCCTTCGACAAGCGGGAGCTGACGCTCGACTACGGCTTCCTGCTCAAAGCCCGACGAGGACCGGAGTGGTTTCTGGGAATGACCGAGGATCTCGAACCACGAGGACCGGCGCTCGACCTCTCGTTCAGGATCGGGGCGCGCTGGTAAAGAGGTGTTTCTCCAGCTCGCCATAGAGGAACTCCTTGGCGCGCTGGTCCCGCACGTTGAGACCGTAGTGGTTAATGAGCTGCTGCTGGAGCTTCAGCCACTCGCCCCAACAGACGTTGCAGATCCCGTCGAGAATCCGCTGCCCCAAGTCGTTCTGGAACGGCTTGAACGGAACCGAGTCCCGGGTCTGGTGGCAGCGGAGGCAGGTCGTGGTGGCCATCCCGCAAAGATAAGCGGCCTCCGCGTCCGCTTCAGTCGCCGCTCTTCAGCGCCTTGATCCCGCTCGCCGTACCAAGCCCGGCCCCGATCGCGAAAATTGCCGCCGTAAACCCCGTGATCAGCGGAAGGATCGTGAGCGGCCAGGCCACCACGGCCGCGATCCCACCCGCCACCAGCGGAGCCACCGGCGATCGAATGGCGTCGACAAACCGGAGCCGCCGCCGCACGAACCCCCGGGCAAAGCCGAACGAGACCACGCCCGCTCCGACCGCCAGGGCCAACGAGATGATTTCGAACATTCCAACCTCCTGTATTTCCAATACTTAGAGCGTTGTTGCAGTACGGAACCCGAATTGACCGGGTTTCAGACCTTCATACTCCCAAACCGGTGCCGATACTAGCGGGAGAGGTCAAAACGGCCCCGGAGCGAAGTCCCGCCCCGTTGGTCCAGTGACGAAATCCGCCCGACGGGCAGGCCGCCCGCCGATCGAGCCGGAGAAGCCATGCCGAAGCACCCAACGATCGACGTCCCCAACATCGGTTCCATGGACCACGCCTGGGACGTCCTTGGCGAGTGGACGGTCGATTTCGAGGTGCCTTTCCACGACGACACGATAACCGGCACCCTCCAGGTGAACTCCTGGATGGAGGCTGAACTCGACATCGAGCCCTGGGCCGCCGCCGCCACCGGGCTGCCGGAACGCGTCGAACTCGAACGAGCCAGCCGGGTCCACCTCACCGACGCCGGCGGGGGGGCGCTGCAGTGGGTCTTCTTTTCGGCCGAGGACCGCTGGACCATCCAGGCCACGCTTTGGCCCGGGTCGCTCCATCTGTTCGTCCAGGATGCCGACGACCCGGACGAGCAGCTGTTCCGGGCGGTGGCGTATCGGACCCGCGACTATTACACCCGGAAATATCCGCTGGTTGCCCGCTGACTCACCAACGCAGCAACACGCTGCCCCAGACGAACCCCGACCCGAAGGCCGTCAGCCCGACCAGATCACCGGGGGCCAGACGGCCGGCCCGAACGCATTCATCGAGCGCGATCGGGATGGTGGCTGAGGTAGTGTTCCCGAACCGCTCGATGTTGTTGTAGACCTGCTCGTCCCGAAGACCGAGTTCCTTCTGGACCATCTCGGAAATGCGGAGATTGGCCTGGTGCGGGATCAGCAGGGCCAGGTCGGCGGGGGTGGCGCCGAGCCGCCCGAGGCAAACCCGGACCGATTCCGGCATCCGATGGACCGCATGCCGGAAGACCTCCTTCCCGTCCATCTGGAGAAAGTAGCGCCCTTCCGCGTACCGATCGGCGCTGACAGTCGGGTTCAGGATGGAACCCGGCTCCTCGCCCCAGCGCTTCTCGGCATAACACCATCGGAATGGAGGTCGAAGGTCAGAATCCCCCGGTTCGGGGCGTCCGAGGCCCCGACGACCACGGCCCCGGCCCCGTCGGCAAAGATGACCGCCGTGTGCCGCCCCCGGGTGCTGACGTCCATCCGGGTCGACTGGATCTCCTGCGCCACGACCAGGATCCGTCGATAGGCCCCGGACCGGACGAAGGTATCCGCCATCGAGAGGGCGTACACGAACCCCGCGCATTGGAGCCGGATGTCGAAGGCGGGAATCGGGCCCAGCCCCAACCGGTGTTGGAGGTAGACCCCGTTGCCTGGCAGGAAGTGATCCGGGCTGATGGTGGCGTAGATGATCGCGTCGAGTTCCCCCGCCTCGATGCCCGCCATGGCCAGGGCCTGGCGAGTGGCGGCGAGCCCGAGGTCGACCCCGGTCTCTCCCGGGGTGATCCAGTGCCGTTCCCTGATGCCGGTCCGAGTCCGGATCCAGTCGTCGGAGGTGTCCATGACCGAGGCGAACTCGTCGTTGCGGACGGTGCGGGACGGGACCGCGTGTCCGGTCCCGAGAATGACGGCGTTGGGCATCGGCTCGACTGGATGAGGTTCGGGCCCCAGGGGGCGGCCGGAGACAACTTACGCGCGAAGGGGCGGTCACGAAACGGCCCGGGGATCGGAGCAC
Organism: uncultured Gemmatimonadota bacterium; assembly: GCA_902826755.1. Lineage (GTDB taxonomy): Bacteria > Gemmatimonadota > Gemmatimonadetes > Gemmatimonadales > GWC2-71-9 > SHZU01. The sequence goes on along the minus strand of CADEGB010000060.1, from coordinate 9,551 downwards.
GCTCCGATCCCCGGGCCGCGTTCGGGGTTTCCCTATTCGTACCGGAGGGCGTCGATCGTGTTCAAATTGGCCGCCCGCCGGGCCGGCCAGAGCCCAAAGAACAGCCCCACCAGCGCGCTGAACGCAAACGCCACGGCAACGGCCGTTGGCGAGATCAGGGTGTTCCAGCCGAGGAACTTCGACATCGCCCTGGCACTCGCGGATCCAAGAATGACACCGAACAACCCGCCCAGCAGACAGAGGACGACGGCCTCGATCAGGAACTGGCTCATGATGTTGAGCCGGGTGGCACCGAGGGCCCGCCGGACGCCGATTTCCCGGGTTCGCTCCGTGACCGACACCAACATGATGTTCATGATCCCGATCCCGCCCACGATCAACGAAACCGCCGCGATGCTGGCCAGCAGCACGCCGAACACCTGGGTGGCCTGCTGCTGGGTGGCCAGGATGTCCTGCTGATTGCGAATCTGGAAGTCGTTGTCGCCGCCCGGACGGACCTTGTGTTCCCGACGGAGGATCCGCTCGATGTCGACCATGCCCCGCTCGAGCGGGACATCGGAGCGGACCTGAAGGCTGATCTGGCGAAGCCGATCGGTGCCCATCAGCCGATACCGGGCGGTGCTGAGCGGGATCAGAATCTGCTCGTCCGGATTCTGGAACGACATCGCCGCGCCCTTCTTGGCGAGGATCCCGATCACCTCGAACGTCTGCCCGCCCACCGAAATCTGCTGCTTGAGGAGCGCCGCCGGATTGACGTTCAGCATCTCGGGAATGGCGCTGCCAAGCACCGCGTATCGCTGCCGGGCGCCGTCATCGCCGGTGCTGAACATCTCGCCATACTGAACGGTGAAGTTCTTGACGGAGAGAAAATTCGGCGTGGTACCGACGATGCTGACGTTGAGGTTCTGGGCCCCGTAGCCCACAGTCATATTGCGGGACAGTTCCGGCACCACCCCGGCGATCTGGGTCGCGTCCCGGCGGAGCGCCTCGTAGTCGTCGACCGTCAAGCTGACCCGCACGTCGGAGGATCGGCCGCCGAAGAACGACTGCCCCGGGAAGACGCTCAGCACGTTGGCCCCGAGGGCGTTGATCCGATCCTCGACCGCCTTCTGGGCGCCGGTGCCCAGCGCCACGACCGCGATGACGGCGCCGACCCCGATGATGATGCCCAGCATCGTGAGCGCCGCGCGGAGCTTGTTCGCGCGGATGCTCGACAGGGCGACCTTGACGGTCTCGCCGACGATCATCCGCGCCCCCCGTTGCCGGGCCGGCTCCCGGAACTGGCCGAGCCGGACGTCGTCGACCGCATCCCAGGCACCGCCCCGCCACCCGTCATGTTGGTCATTCGGTTCTTGAACTCCTCCTGCGACTGCACCAGGCTGGCACTTGGCAGGACCAGCACCGAGTCGGTCGATGCGAGCCCGGACACGACTTCGCTGTAGTCCAAGTCAGTCAAGCCCGTTCGAACCATGACCGGCGTCGGAACCCCGTTGCGCAGGACGAACACGATGTAGTTACCGCCGAACTGGAAGTCTCCCCCGCTGGTGGCGCGGGGCCGGCCACCGCCCGGACCGCCCCGACCGCCGGCGCCGAAGCTCCGTTGCACCTGTTGCATGATCTGCTGCTCCCGGGCGGTCAGGGTCTCGCCCGAGAACCGCTTCCGGAAGATCGACCGGACTTGCTCCTGGGTGACCCCGTCGGGGAGCGGAATGGTTCGGCCGTCGGGAGTCTGCATCGAGTTCCCGCCAGCGGGGCGCTGGCCGCTGGCCGCGGTGCTGTCCTTCTTGCTCGAGTCCGCCGCAGCGGTGGTCCGGGAGGACGCGGCTCGGGCCGAATCGGCCACCTTCTGAGCCGCCTCCATCATCGGCGCCAACTGCTCGGCGCTGATACCGAGAACCTGCGCGGCGGACGAGACGTCGCGCTGGGTCCGCAACGCCGCGTTCGGCACCGCCAGGACGCTGTCCCGCCGGCCGATGTGAAGCTCGACATCCGCGTTCATCCCCGGCTTGAGGAGCCCATTGCGGTTGTCGATCCGGACCAGCACCGGAAACATCGTCACGTTCTGGAGGGTCTCGGCCTGCGGTTCGATCTTGAGAACCTCACCAGTGAACGGCTGGTTCGGGTACGCGTCGACGGTGACGGTGGCCCGAAGTCCCGGCCGGATCTTCCCGACGTCGGTCTCGTCGACCAACGTGCGCACCTGCACGAGCGAAAGGTCCGCCATCTTGAGCAGCACCGTCCCGCCGCCGACGTCGCGGGTTGGCGAGGAGATGACCTGGCCGCGCTCGACATTCTTGGCGATGACCGTCCCGGTGATTGGTGAAAGGACATCGGTGTCATCCATCGCGATCCGGGCGTTCTCCACCGACACCTGGGCGTTGATGACTTCGGCCTTGGCATTGGCGAGGGACAGGATCGCCGATTCGTGCTCCTGTTCGGTAATCGACTGCGACTTGAACAACTCGTCGGACCGGCGCTTCTGAGCATCGGCGTTCTGGAGCCGCGCCTTGGCCACGTCGAGCGCGGCCTCCGCCTGGTTGAGCGTGTTCCGCGGGCTTCGTTGGTCGACCCGGACCAGGAGTTGCCCGCGGGTGACGGTGGCACCGGTTTCCACCTTCATTTCGAGGATTTCGCCCGAGGCCTTCGACTTGACCTCGACCACCGTGTCCGGCTGAATGGTACCGTTGGCCTGCGCCGAGACGACGATGTCCCGCCGCTCGACCGGAACGGCTTGGTAGACGACCGACTGGACTTCCTTCTTCTTGCACCCGAGGACCGCCACCACCGTCATCGGGATCAGCCACACTCGCGCCATCGTCACTTCTCCGTCATGAAATCGCGCTCGACCCGACCGTCGCGCAGGTGAACCTGCCGGCGGGCATGCGCCGCAATGTCCAGCTCGTGGGTCACGAGCACGATCGTCTGCCCTTCGTCGTGGAGATTCTCGAACAACTGGAGGATTTCTTCGCTCGTCTTCGAATCGAGGTTACCCGTCGGCTCGTCGGCGAGAATGATGCTCGGGGTGTTCACCAGGGCCCGGGCAATCGCCACCCGCTGACGCTGCCCGCCCGACAGCTCATTGGGCCGGTGGTGCATCCGCTCTCCCAGACCGACCCGGCCGAGCGCGGCCTGGGCCGCCGCCCGGCGGTCCTTCGACCCGATCCCGGCATACACCATCGGCAGCTCCACGTTCTGGAGCGCGGTGGCCCGCGGCAGGAGGTTGAAGGTCTGGAAAACGAATCCGATTTCTTTGTTCCGGATCCGGGCCAACTGATCGTCGCCAAGCTCGGAAACCCGGTACCCATTGAGCCAGTACTCCCCGGCGCTCGGGGTGTCGAGGCAGCCGATCACGTTCATCAGCGTCGACTTGCCCGAACCCGACGGGCCCATGATGGCCACGAACTCGTTCCGGCGAATCGTCAGGTCGACTCCCCGCAGCGCCCGGACGGTTTCGCTGCCCATCACGTATTCCCGCTCGAGGTGCCGCACGACGATCACGGCGTCGCGCGGGACGTCGGGTGGCAGCATGGCCATCCGTTCGGCGGTCGTTTCGATTCCGGCGGTGGTCATAATTTCCGTCCGATGAGGGCCTGGATCTGGGCTTTGGCGCGGAGATAGTCGAAGCGGGCGTTGACGGCGTCGACTTCCGCCTGGGTCAGCGCTTCCTGCGAGGTGAGCACATCGACGATGGTGGCCACCCCGAGTCGGTACCGCTCCTGCTGGACCCGGAGATCTTCGGTGGCGGCGGCGAGACTGGTCTGGGTGATCTGGATTCGGACCTTGGCGGCCTCGAACTCGGCCAGTCGGGCGGTCAGGTTCGCCACCACCAGCCGGCGCGCTTCCGAGGCCGAGGCCTCGGCATTCTCGGCGTTGGCCCGACTGTTGGCGATGTTCTGTTCCCGGGTAAATCGGTTGAACACGTTCCAACTGACCGCCAGCGTCGCTTGCCGCTGCTGGAGAAATTTGTAGTCGTTCTGCTCGCTGGCGTTGACCGAGTTCGAGCCGTTCAGCGTCAGGGTCGGCCAGTAGCCGGACCGGGACACCCCGATGGCCGCCTGGGCCGCCCGGGCCGTCGCCTCGGCGGTGCGGACCTGCGGCGATCGGCTCAGCGCCTCGACCCGGAGCGCGGTGGTATCGAGCTCGCCGCCGAATCGGTAGAAACTCGAGTCGTCGGCGGCGGCCACCGGTCCATTGGCGCCCACCAGGCGGCCGAGGTTGGCCTCGGCGGTGGATAGCTGCGTTCCGGCGTTGATCAGCTGGATCCGGGCGTTCCCGAGCGTCACCAGCGAGCGGAGCGAGTCGGAGCGGATCGCCGCCCCGGCGCGCAGCCGCGCGATCGACACCTTGAGCTGTTCGTCGGCCCGGCGGACACTCGCCTCACGCACCCGCACCAGCTGGACCGCCGCGAGGGCGTCGAAGAACTGGTTGGTGGTCGTGAGTTCCTGCTGGAACCGGGCATCCTCGAAACTCTCCACGGCCGATTCCCGGTTGGCTCGCGCCGACCGGGACTCCGCCCCGCGCCGAAACCCGTCGAACAGTTCGATGCTGGTCGACAGGCTCCCGTTCAAGCTGGCGTTGGTCGAGTTCGAGGTCGTCAGCTGCCCGGTGCTCGGGTCGACCCGCTGGCCCTCCGAATAGAACTGCCCGGCCGAGCTGCTGAAGCTCAGGTTGGGGAGGTAGGCCCCCTTGGCCGAGCGGACCCGGGCGTCCGCGGTTTTCACCGCGCTCGCCGCCTGGACCACCCGAGGCTGGACCCGTTCCGCCCGTTCAATAGCGTCCGACAAGGTGATGGCCGGCTTGTCCTGCCCGGCGGCCGACCCTCCGAACAAACCGACCGCCAGGAGCGCGCCGGTCAGGTTCCTACCGATTGCCATGCTTGCTTTCTTTCTCGCGGCGAACGCTGTCCTTGCGGGCCAGCATCGCGTCGTATTTCGCCACCTGGTCCGGCGTCAGGAGCGCGCGGATATCCCGCCGCACCGCCTGCCGCTCGGTATCGAACTGCTGCCGCACCTGATTCCAGATCGAGTCCATCACCGGCTCATGCCGCTCGAGCACCGCCGCCGCTTCCCGCTCCTGATCGGCCGAGAGCCCCACCTCGGACGCCAGCCGCGACACGTACTGCTGCCGGCCACCCTGGTGCGGTCCCCGCGAGTGGCTGCCCCGCTCCGCCAGCATGGTGGCCGCCCCGCCCACCAAGGCGCCGAGCGAGAACGCGACCGCTAGCAACCGGAAGGCGGCCGAACGCGACGCGATCATTGTTCCTCCAGCACGGTATAGATGATGGGCTCGACCGTCCGCTGGGTCGGCTCCAGCAACGCCACCGACACCGACGCGGAAGCCCCAGCCCCGGGTACCATCCGGTCCCGCCAGCTCTGCCACAGCGTCAGACCGAGCAGGAACCCGGCCGCCGCGGCCACCGCCACCACGCTGGGCCGAGCCCACCCGGCCAGGATGTCCCACTGGGACGCCCGTTCGGGCAACCGACCAAGGGTCCGTCGCAGCCGGGCGCTGAAGTCCGCTCCGTCCGGACCACTCGCGTAGTCCCGCACCAATTCGCCAAGCTCCGGATCGGGGCCGGCGTCGAACGCCGAGGGTTCTTTCATGCCGGTTCCTCCACCAAGGCCGCGAGCGACTTCCGGAGCGCCCGCCGCGCGTGAAACACGTAGGATCGAACCGTGCCTTCCGGCACCTGCAGCACGGCCGCGATTTCCGCGTGACTGTACCCTTCGCCATCGAACAACATCACCGCCACCCGTTGCCGCTCCGGCAGCTTGGCCATCGCGGCCCCGATCCGGTCCCGAAGCAGGGCCCGCCCGGCCGCGACATCCGGACCAGGTCCCCGGGTCGGCAGGGTATCGGTCAGCGACTCCCCATCGCGGACCCGGCGGCGCCGCAACTGGTCGAGGGCGGCGTTGGCCACGATCCGGAGAAACCAGGGACGGAACACCCGGGTCGGGTCGAACCGGTCGATGGCCAGCCAGCCGGCCAGCGCCGCATCCTGCACCACGTCGTCGGCCTCGGCCCAGTTGCCCAGAATCCCGTAGGCCACCCGGCGGGCCACCTCGGAGTGGGCCATGACCAACCGGCCATAGGCATCCGCGTCGCCCTGCTGCGCGTCTTTGGCCCACCCCGATTCAATCACGTGGCTAGTACGCACCCCGCCGGGGTTCCGTTGAATGGGTCATGCCCGTTGGTCCACCTTGTCCTGCCGCCGCCGAAGGGCCTCGGCGCCGCTCACCAGAGACAGCCAGACGCTCAGGACCCCGAAGGCCACCGCCATCAACCCCGGCAACAGGAAGAACAGCAGGCCGACCAGCCCGAGCACTACGGCCAGCGGCCCAAAGAGGGCCAACCGGGCGCCAGCCACCAGCGTCCGCATGGCCAGGATCGACCGGCCTCGATGTTCCCGAAGCCCCCGCCGATGCCGGGCCGAACCGCCCCGGCCGATGCTGAGGGCCGGCGGGAGGGCTCGACCGATCCGGCGGGGCACTCGGAGCGGCCGGGTCAGGACCTCCGCCGATTGATCGAGATCCCGCCGATACTGGGCCTCCATGGCGCCCGCCAGGCCGACATCCTCGACGAGGACATCGAGCTCGTAATTGGCCACCAGACTGGAGTGATTGAGGTTGCTCGAGCCGACCCTGACCCAGCGGCCGTCCGCGACGACTGACTTGGCGTGCAGCATCGGCCCGTTCCACTCGAAGATCCGGACCCCGGCGCGAATCAGATCGCGGTATCCGAACCGGGTCAGGTTCCGGACCACCGGAATGTCGCCGGTGCCTGGCACCAGGAGCCGAACGTCGACCCCCTCCTGGGCCGCGTCGACCAGATAGCGATAGAGCCGACGCGGCGCCACCAGGTAGGCATCGGTGATCCAGACCCGATCGCTGGCGGCGGCGAGCAGCAGTTCCGAGACCCGATACGCCCGTTCCCGCGCTGGCTCCCCGGCCAGGACCCGCACCGACGCGGTACCCCGGGGCGACACCTCGCTCGCGAACTCCGCCGCCGGAAGCGGCGACCCGCTGAGCTGCCAGGTCCGGGCAAACGCCTGGTCCAGCACCGCCGCCGCTGGCCCGTCGATCTCGATGGCGGTATCCCGCCAGGGAAGCCGGCCCCGGGCTGGATCGCCCGCCCATTCGTCGCCGATGCAGATGCCGCCGAGGATGGCGCGTTCGCCGTCGGTCACCACCAGCTTGCGGTGGTTCCGGCTCAGGTAACTCGGCAGGTCGAAGGGGCCGGGGCGATGGAAATGGCGCACCTCGACCCCGGCCGCTCGGAGCATCCGCCAGAGCTTCCGGCTCGTGCCTAACGAACCGAGCCAGTCGGTGGACACCCGGACCGGCAACCCCTCGCGGGACCGAGCGGCCAGCGCCTCGGCAAACTGGCGGCCGGTGGCGTCGGCCCGGAAGATGTAGTTGTCGAAATGGACCCACCGCGTGGCTTCGGCGATGAGCCGGAGCATCGCGGCAAACGCGGGCGGACCATCGAAGAGAATCCCGACCCGATTGCCCGGCACCGGCCGCCCGCCGGCGGCCCGATCGATGGCCCGCTCGACCGCGTCAGCCGCCAGGGAATGAGGGCGGCCGTCCGGCGTCACGCCTGGCCGAGACCCAGGAGCCGTTCGTGGGGTCGAAGCGCCTGCAGGACGAAGTCGATGTGCTCCTCGAGCGGCACGCCGAGTTCCTCGACGCTCCGGTACACGTCATCCCGACTCACCCCGCGGGCAAACGCCTTGTCCTTGAGCTTTTTCTTGACGCTCGCCACCTCGAGATCGGCAAGCGAGCGCGAGGGCCGGACCAGCGCGCAGGCCACCAGGAACCCCGCCAGCTCGTCGACGGCAAAGAGGGCCCGGGCCAGCGGCGTGGTCCGGGGCACCCCGGTGTAGTCCGCGTGGCCCAGGATGGCCTGGAGCGCGTCGTCCGGCACCCCGCGGGCGGCCAGCAGCCGGACCCCCTCCGAAGGATGCTCCTCAGTGGCGGAGCGACCGGCGTTGGGGAACTTCTCGTAGTCGAAATCATGGAGCAGCCCGACGGTGCCCCAATACTCGGGATCCCCGCCGTGTTTTCCGGCCATCGCCCGCATCGCGATCTCGACCGCGTACATGTGCTTCCGAAGGGCCTCCGACGCGGTGTACTCGTGCATCAGCGCCAGGGCGTCGTCGCGGGTCAGCATCGAGACCTCAGTGCATCGGGCCGGCCGGGGCGGCCGGCGGAATCGACGCAGCGGACAGGGGAACTTTGAGCGTGTTGTCGGACAGGATGATCTCGAACGCGTAGGAGCCCGGGCGGGGCAACGGCACGTCGAACACCAGTACGGCGCCCGCCTCGACCTCGGTGACGCCGGCCGGCGGCTCGCCGAACTGGACCGTCCCTTCGCCACCCATCAGCTCGTGACCGGTGTCGTCCACGAACCGGATCCGGATCCGATGCTCACCGATCTCGGTCCGACGACCCCGGACCCGGAGTACCAGGTGGGTCCGCGGGTGCACGGCCGGAAAATTGGCCACCCAGACGTGCTGGAAAATCCCGAGGACCGAGAGTTTCCCCTGCTGGTCGATCAGGGCATAGTCCGCCAGGACGGCAAAGTCGACGTGCACTCCGGTCACGACACCCGGATCGAGGTGACGAGGTCGTTCTTCCGGATGGCGTTGACGACCTCCATGCCCTCGGTCACCTGACCGAACACGGTGTGCTTGCCGTCGAGATGCGCCTGGGGCGAATGACAGACGAAGAACTGGCTCCCGCCGGTGTCCTTGCCGGCATGCGCCATCGAGAGCGACCCCGCCTGGTGGCGGTGGGTGTTGAGGTGGCACTCGCACTTGATGTGGTAGCCCGGTCCGCCGGTCCCGACCCGGGGATCGTCGGCGTTCTTCGACAGCGGATCGCCGCCCTGAATGACGAAGTCGGGAATGACCCGGTGAAAGCGGGTCCCGTCGTAGTAGCCCTCGTTGGCGAGCTTCTCGAAGTTGGCGACCGTCTTCGGCGTTTCGGTATCGAAGAGCTCGGCCTTGATGGTACCGCGAGCGGTTTCGATGATGGCTGTTTTCACGAACAAATCCCCGGGAAGTCGATCTCGGAAAGGTAAGGGAACCCCTCGCCCGCGGCGAGGCTTCAGACCACCCGCGGCAGGGGTGACGCCAGCAGCGCCCGCCACGCCGCCGGATCCGTCACGGGCGCCAGGCACCGGTCCCCAAGGCAGAGGTACCCACCCGGCCGATCGATGTCCCCGCCGAGGGCCGCCATCGAGGCCGGGACCAACCCCGGCCGGCCGGCGCCCAGCCGAATCACGACCCGCCGAGCTAGCGGGGCGTCGAGTGCGGCGCGATGCAACGCCTCCACCGCCGGATCACCCGCCGGTCCCCGCACCACCAGTTGGACCGGCGGTTCCTCGACCCACCCGATGGCGTTCAGATAGGTCGCGGCATGGAGCCCGAGCGATTCGGCTCGGTCGGCAAAGGCATCGAGCAACCGGCGCTGGTGGCCGGCCCACCATCGATCGCCAGTCAGGGCGGTCAGGCGGGCCAGGACGATTCCGGCCACCCCGTTCGGCGA
>CADEGB010000059.1 GCA_902826755.1 uncultured Gemmatimonadota bacterium | reverse complement strand
CCTACCCCACCGATCCTTCGAGTGACACACTGAGCAGCTTCTGCGCTTCGACGGCAAACTCCATCGGGAGTTCCCGGAACACTTCCTTGCAGAAGCCGTTGACGATCATGGAAATCGCGTTCTCGGTGTTGAGACCGCGCTGCTTCAAATAAAAGATCTGATCTTCGCCGATCTTGGAGGTCGAGGCCTCGTGTTCGACGGCCGCGCTCCGGTTCTGGACGTCGATGTAAGGGAACGTGTGCGCCCCGCATCGATTTCCGATCAGCATCGAGTCACACTGGGTGTAGTTCCGGGCCCCGTCGGCCCGCGGCATCACCTTGATCAGACCGCGATAGCTGTTCTGCCCGGCCCCGGCCGAGATGCCCTTGGAAACGACGGTGCTCCGGGTGTTGCGGCCGATGTGCACCATCTTGGTCCCGGTGTCCGCCTGCTGGCGGCCATTCACCACGGCCACCGAATAGAACTCGCCCACGGAGTCGTCACCTTGAAGGATGACGCTCGGGTACTTCCAGGTGATGGCCGAACCGGTCTCGACCTGGGTCCAGGAGATCTTGGCCCGGTGACCGCACCGACCCCGCTTGGTGACGAAGTTGTAGATCCCGCCCTTCCCATCTTCGTCGCCGGCGTACCAGTTCTGCACGGTCGAGTACTTGATCGTGGCGCCTTCGAGCGCCACCAGCTCGACCACGGCGGCGTGAAGCTGGTTCTCGTCACGCTTCGGGGCGGTGCAGCCTTCGAGATAGCTGACGGAAGCGCCTTCGTCGGCGATGATCAGCGTCCGTTCGAACTGACCGGTATTCTGGGCGTTGATCCGGAAATAGGTCGACAGGTCCATCGGACAACGGACACCCTTCGGGACGTAGACGAACGATCCGTCGCTGAAGACCGCCGAGTTGAGCGCGGCGAAGAAATTGTCGCTGCCGGGAACCACCGAGCCGAGGTACTTCTGGACCAGTTCGGGGTGCTCGCGGACGGCTTCCGAGAACGAGCAGAAGATGATCCCCATCTCGCCCAGGTGCTTCTTGTAGGTCGTCCCGACCGACACGCTGTCGAACACCGCGTCGACCGCCACCCCAGAGAGGATCTTCTGTTCGGTGAGGGGGATTCCCAGCTTGTCGTAGGTTTCCCGGATCTTCGGGTCGACCTCGTCGAGGCTGCCAAGGGGCTTCTGGGTCCGCGGGGCGGAGTAGTAGACGATCTTCTGATAGTCGATGGACGGATACTGGACATTCGGCCAGTGGGGTTCCGTCATCTTGAGCCAACCCCGGTACGCCTTGAGCCGCCACTCGAGCAGGAACGCCGGCTCCTGCTTCTTGGCGGAAATGGCGCGAACGACGTCCTCGTTGAGGCCGGGCGGCAGCGTATCGGCTTCGATGTCGGTAACGAAGCCCCATTTGTATTCGCGATTGACCAGCGTCTCGACTGACTCGCTCACGAGCCCTCGCCTCCGTAGAACCGATTGCGGCAACTCGAAATCCTAAGTGAAAAAGTCGGGATTGTCAAACCGCGGCCGATCCTCCGTCAGCCGGGTTGCTTGGCTGGTCTCCAAGGCGGGCGTCGCAGAACCGCCTGCCGGGCAGATGCGGCCCGCCAGAATCCTCAACCTGGAGTTAGTAGTCCTTATTGCAACTACTAAATAGACCAACCCGACCCCTTGCCTAGGCTGGAGAACCTCCAAGATTGTCCTCATGTCAATTCACCGTATTAGACTGCTTGGCGACCCGGTCCTCCGCACCAAGTGTGAGTCAATCAGCCAGCCGACGTCGGCGGCGGTACGGATGATCGTGGATGACCTGCGGGAGACGCTTCGTGACTGGCAGTCCCGCTTCGGAAGCGGCCGGGCCATTGCGGCCCCGCAGATCGGTGCGCCGGTCCGGATCGTCTATGTCGAAATGGACCGCCCCTGGCCCTTGATCAACCCCGAAATCGTCGACATCGGCACCGAGGACTTCAGCGTCTGGGACGACTGCTTCTCGTTCCCGAATCTGCTGGTCCGAGTCCAGCGGGCCTACCGCATCAAGGTCCGGTACCAGGACATCAAGGGAGATCACCACGAGATCGAGGTCGAGGGAGATCGAGCCGAACTGCTCCAGCATGAAATCGACCATCTGGACGGCGTGCTGGCGGTGGACCGGGCCCATGGCGCCGATCCATTCTGCCTTCGGGAAGAGTGGAGCCGCTGGTACACGTCGAAGGACCGCTACGGAGAGCCAGAGCCCCGGGTGGCCCACCTTTCAGCCTCTCTATTGTAGCCTCGCCAAAACCCGGCATTCGAAAGCACCGCAATGGGAACCATGGTAACCTACCCGGCCAACGGGCACACGACGTCCGGCTACCTCGCCCTCCCGGCGTCCGGCAGCGGCCCCGGCGTCCTGGTCATTCAGGAATGGTGGGGCCTGGTCGACCACATCAAGGCCGTCGCCGACCGGTTTGCCGCCGCCGGGTTCGTGGCCTTGGCTCCGGATTTCTACAACGGTGAGACGACCAAGAGCCCGGACGCCGCCGCCAAGCTGTTCATGGCGGTCAACATCGACCGGGCCGGTCCCGACCTGCGGGGGTCGGCCCAGTACCTCGTTGGCCGGGCCGAGGTGACCAGTCCACGGGTAGGCGCCGTGGGGTTCTGCATGGGCGGCCAACTCGCGCTCTACGGGGGAATGATCGACCCCGATCGGATCGGTGCCGTCGTGGACTTCTACGGGATCCACCCCCACGTGCCCATCGATCCGGCCCGGCTGAAGGTCCCCGTCCTCGGCCACTTCGGGACCCGGGACAGTTCGGTACCGAGGGCAGGCGTCGAGAGCCTCGCCTCCGCCGTGCGGGCCGCGGGGGGCACTTTCGACGCCCACTTCTATGAGGCCGACCACGCGTTCTTCAACGACACCAGGCCACAGGTCTACCACGAACCCAGCGCCAGGCTCGCGTGGGAACGGACCCTGGCGTTCCTGAAAAGCCACCTGACCTAGTGGGTTCGGGTCATCGGTACCCCCCTTGCGTCTCGCCAAGCGACCCCATACTCTGTCCGGTCGTCGGTTCTAGCCCTCATCGGAGCCATCCAATCCAATGACGTACGTAATCGTTGAAGCGTGTATCGGAGTGAAGGACCGGGCCTGCGTGGATGTCTGTCCGGTCGACTGCATTTACGAGGGCGATGACCAGCTCTACATCCACCCCGACGAGTGTATCGACTGCGGCGCGTGCGAACCGGAGTGCCCCGTCAGCGCCATTTTCCCGGAAGAAGAAGTGCCGGAGAACATGGTCGCTTACACCAAGAAGAACAAAGATGTCTTCGCGAGCGACCATCCGCCGGGCCGACCGCAGCGCTGACCCCCTGAGCGCACCCCTCGTGGGGAACGAAAAGGCGGCCGTTAGGCCGCCTTTGGTCGTTTCAGGGGGGTCAAGCCCGCAGGGCCGGGAAACATCCGACCCTGGGGCCTGAGGGAATGGAGGGACTGCATGAGGCTTGACGGGGATTCGCGAGAAGGCAAATCGGGCCCGCCATCATACTAGACGCCCAGCCCCGCCCAATGGTTTCACCGGAGGCTCTGGAGGAACTTCAGGATCGCCCGGGTGGTCGGCACCGGCTGCTCGACAATCGGCAGGTGGCCGGCCCCGGGGATCTCGACGAACCGGGCTTCCGGAATGGTGGTTGCCATGGCGCGGGAAATCGCCGGCGGCGTGATGACATCCTCTTCGCCCACGACCACGAGCGTCGGCACGCCGACCAGGGTCGAAAGCAGGGGACTGCTGTCAGGGCGGTCGCGCATGGCCGTCAGCGCGCCGACGATCCCGGGCACCGGGGTTCGAAGAATCATCTCCCGGATGGACTGGATGATCTCGGGAGGAACCCCGGCCGTGAAGAACCGCGGCAGCATCGCCTCCGCCGCGGCGATCGCGCCCTGCTCCCGCACCCGAGTTACCAGGAGGTCCCTGGCCTTCCGGCCTTCCGCGCTGTCCGCTTCGGCCCGGGTGTCCATCAGGATCAAGCCCCGGACCCGGGCCCGATGGCGGCGAAGGAACTCGAAGGCCACGTAGCCACCCATCGACAGCCCGCAGAGCACCACCCGATCCTCACCTAACGCATCGATCAGGGCGGCCAGGTCGTCGGCGTACATGGCCATCGAGTAGCCAAGATCGGGCGCGTCCGACTGACCCATGCCTCGGAGATCGAGCGCGATCCGGCGGAAGCCGGTCAGGGTGTCGAGCGGGTGGCGCCAGATCGACCGGTCGAGCGGGAACCCGTGGATGAACACGACGGCGGGGCCGGAACCCCGGGTCTCGATCGCGAGGCTCACCCCGTTCACCGTCACCCGGTCGACCGGCTCCGAACTCGCCCGGGCGCTGAAGAACCGGCCGACATCCTCCGGAACGGGTTGGGGCTGGCCCTGCCGATCGAGACAGACGAACAGGAACTCAGCCGAGGCGGCGGCGTTGCCGTCAGCCACCCGGCGGGCGTTCTGCCGGAGGGTAAAGCTGGTCCGTCCGAGGTGGGTCAGGTGCTGGCTGAAACGAAGCGTCTCCCCCGGACGCACCGGGGCGTGGAACTCGAGCACGCTCCGGCGGACGGCGGGCCACAGCCCCTGGCGTTCGAAGACATCCACGCCCGGACCGCGGCGGAGCTGTTCCCACCGAGCCCGTTCGAACAACCGGAGGAACGCGGCGTGGCTGACCGACCCGGCCGCGTCGCAGTCGTCCGGTACGGCTGTGAGCTCCACCTCGATCTCTGACATGGCGTTGACTCGCTGGAGGCCCCGCGACCCTGGCAAGCTACGCCGGGCAGCCCAGCCCCCGCTACCTTTCGTGAGAATGTCCACTGCAATCCGCTTGCCGTGGTGGCCGGCGGAGGCCACCCCCTCCCCTGGCGCCCACCCGGACACCCCGTGACCACCGAACCCCCGCACCTCGTCGAGTCAGCCGACCAGTTCGCCGACCTCGTGAACCGTTGGCGTCACGAGCCGGTCATCGGTATGGATACCGAGGCCGCCAGCTTTCACCGATTGCGGGATCGCGTCTACCTGCTCCAGATCTCGACCGAGACCGCCACCGCCGTCGTCGATCCGGTCGCGACCGGGGGAATCGAGTTGCTTCGATCGTGGTTCGAGGCCGACGCCACCGAGTTCGTCTTCCACGACGCCGACTACGATCTCCGACTGATGCACCGTGAGGCCGGGCTTCGACTCCATCGCCTCTTCGACACCCGGATCGCCGCCCAGTTTCTCAATCTCCCGAGTATCGGCCTCGGCGCGATTCTCGAGAGCCGGTTCGGGATCCTGACCGACAAGCGCTTCCAACGGGCTGATTGGTCGGCCCGCCCGCTCTCGCCCGAGATGATCTCGTACGCGGCCACCGACACCCGGTTCCTGCCGGCGCTCCGGGACGCCTTCCGGACGGAGCTGGCTCACCTTGGTCGGCTCGATTGGGTCGAGGAGGAGTGCCAGCTGCTGACGACGGTCGAATGGCCGGCTCCCGAATCCCCGGATGTCGCGTTCCTCCGGGTCAAAGGTGCCCGCGACCTCGATCGCCGAGGCCTGGCCATCCTTCGTGAGTTGTTCACTTGGCGAGAAGGGATTGCGACCCGGCTGGACCGCGCGCTGTTCCGGGTCCTCGGCAACGAAGTCCTGATCGTGTTGGCCGCCACCCGGCCGAGCACGGAGGCGGAGCTGGGGAAGATCCGAGGAATCGGGGCGGAAAATGCCGGACGGCGCGGAGGGGAGATCCTCGATGCCATCCGTCGGGGGCTGGCCGTCCCGGATCGGGACCTGCCGTCCTTCGAGCGGCGGCCCCGGTTCCGCCCGGACCCGGCGTTCGAGGCCCGGCTGGAGCGCCTCAAGACCTGGCGAACTCCGACCGCGATCCGCTACGATCTGCCACCGGGGTTGATCGCCCCGAACGGCACCCTGGAGGCGGTGGCCCGCGCGGCGCCCCGTTCCGAGGAGGAACTGCTGGCGGTGCCCGGTATCCGCCGGTGGCAGGTTGGCGAGTTCGGGGCCGACCTGCTGGCGCTGATCGCCTGAGCGAGAGCCGTCAGCCGAGGAACGCGCGGACCCTCGGGTCCATCCGTTCGGGCGTCCAGTACGGTTCCCAGACCAGCTCCACGGCCGCGCTGTTCACCCCTTCCACCTGCTCCGCCACCAACCGCGCGTCCTCCAAGATCTCGGGACCCGACGGGCACCCGGGCGATGTGAGCGTCATTTTGACGAGCACATCGTTGGCTTCCGACACCGTGACATCGTACACAAGGCCGATGTCCACGATGTTCAGCCCCAATTCGGGGTCCTTCACGGAACGAAGCGCTTTCCGAACGACTTCCGGCGTGACCATGGTGCCTCCTGCCCTGGGGTCCGGCGGGAACCTACCGGCGACGCGGACCCCGGGTCAACACGACGCGACCGCCGGTCGGCATCTGGGAGGGACCGTGGTTGCGACCAGGTCCGAAAGGCTGGCCCGCAACTCCCGCATGGCTCGGAACGACGCGGGCCCGTTGGAACCGAGGCTCCGGTTGGTCAGGAGGACGAGGAAAACGTCGCGGGCGGGATCGAACCAGAGGAAAGTCCCGGTCCACCCAGTGTGCCCGAACGTGGTCGAGGTAGCGAGCCGCCCGTAGGGAGACCGATCCGGCCGGGCCGGGTCCGGCGTATCCCACCCGAGCGAGCGCGTCCCCGCCGATGGCTCCAGGAAACGCCGAACCGTTCCCGCCGAGAGCCAGCCGCCGTCGGCCCCGTGGCCTAGCCACGCCTGGGCCAGGCGGGCCAGATCCAGACCGGTGCCGAAGAGCCCCGCATGACCTGCCACCCCGCCGAGGGCGCGGGCGTTCGGGTCACTCACCATTCCCGGTTCCACCCGACCATTCCTGACGACGCTCGGCGCGGCCCGGGCCGGATCGGCGACCGCGAACCCGGTGTGGCGGAGGCCCAGCGGGTCGAGCACGGCTTCGGCCACGAACCGGTCGAACGGGCGGTCTGACACGGCCTCGACGACGAGCCCGAGGAGGATGGCGTTGAGATCGCTGTACTCGACCCGGGAGCCGGGCGCCGCGGAGAGCTGGACCCGATAGAGGGCGTCGATGGACCCATCCCGTCCTCCGGGACTTCGGTACAACGGCGCGAACGCCGGCAGACCACTGGTGTGATCCAACAGCATCCGGACAGTGACGCGTTCCTTCCCTTCGCCATCGAAACGAGGGAGGAAATGGGCGACCGGCCGATCGAGGTCCACCCGACCAGCGTCGACCAGCCTGGCGACCGCTCCCGTGGTCGCAACGACCTTGGTCAGGGACGCGAGATCCCAACGAGTCAGCGCCGGATCGGGCACCGGGGCCCCGGGGCGCCATTCCGTCCGTCCGAAACCGGCGGCATAGAGGATCGAATCGCCCCGGCCGACGACGACGACCGCCCCCGGAAAAACCCGCTTTGCCACCGCCTGCTCGATCAGCGCGGCCACGGGCCGCCAGTCCGAGGGGGCCCGAACCGGCCCACCCGGAAACAGCAGCACGAGCGGCAGGAGGATCACGGTGACGGCGGCTCCCGGAGCGATCCGAAGGGTAGTGAGTAGAGGAGGGTGAGCGTTGCTCGATCCCGAGGTGACGGCCCGACGGCGATCACCGTGGGATACATGATATCCTCTCGCTGCCCTGAATGGGGCAATCCGAGGGCGTGACCGAACTCGTGGGCCGCGATCGCCCGCAGCGCGGCCTCGCTCAGGGGGTGGCCCTGTCCGTCCTGACGCGCCAGGGTGATCCGAACGAAGCCGATCTCCCCGGCCTGATCGGCGCGAATCTCCGACAACCCGGTGCGAGCGGCGGCGGCGGGCTCGGTCGGCGCGCTTGCGAAACGATCGATCCACGCGACCACGATGTCGGCCTCCGAAGAATCGCTCGTTTCGGTCATCGTGAGGCCGAGTGATGTTACGGCCCAGGTCTGGAAGCCCGCCCGGACCGCTGCCACCAGATGCCCCGCGCCCTCCGGAGGATCGATCAGCACCCGGATCGAGGTCTGATCGAGCCACCGCCGAACGGTAGAGTCAGGGGAAGCCAGGAGCGAGTCGAGATAGGTGGATCCACCGGCATATCGGAGCCGCCGTCGCGCCTCCATCCGCGCCATCCGGGCGATGATCGGGGTGCGGCTGGCGGCTGGGGACGGAGCGAGGTCTCCGGAGGCCATCGTCCGGGCCAATCCAGGATCCGGCGGGGTGACCGGCATAGGCTGGACGGGCTGTCCGGCGGGAGCCGGCTTGGCGACGGGATTGGAGATGCTGTCCGACGGCGGCGGGGCCTGCCCGGCCGGGGCGGGCGCACTGGGGGCGCCCCGGAGTCGGCTTCCGAGGAGCATCGTCGAGACGATGAGAACCAGAACGAGAAGGAGTCGGGCCACGCCGTTCCCCTTGGCAAGTTGGGCGCCGGGTCCTGACGGACCTGGCCGGCTGGCTCCCTCCCCGGAACGGCCTTACATTGCCGCAGTTTTTTCATTCCCCCCGGCCGAGGCAAACTTGTTGTCCCATATGCAGATGGAGCCCGCTTGAACGGCGGGGGCCTCCCCCGGGCCCTGGTTCGGTGGCGCTGGCTCATCATTGCCGTGTGGGTCGTCATTGGCGCGGTGGCGTTCTACCGGGCGCCAAAAACGCCCGATCGCCTCGCCCTTCGGGGTGGCAGCGACGAGGTCACGGAGGCACGGCTGGCGGATCGGCTCCTTGCCGAGCGCTTTGCCAGGCCGTTCGGCGAGTTCTTTGCCGTCACCATCGACGGGCCCGAGTCGTTCGCCACGGGCGCCGCGCGAGCCGTGCTCGACTCCCTCACTGCCGCGGCGCGCCGGCAGCCGTACGTGCAGTCCGTGGTGTCGTTCGCCACCCGGGGCGACTCGCTCTTTCTCTCCGCCGATGGTCGGACGACGTTTTTCCTGGTGTCCTTTGCCGCCACCGGGGACAGCGTCGGCAATCTGGTTCGACCGTTCCGCGCGGAAATGCGGCAGGTCCTCGCCAAGGTGCCTAACCGGCCCTCGTATCAGATGCGGGTGACGGGTCGATCGGCGCTCGATCTCGATGTTCGCACGGTCAGCGCGGAGGATGGCCGCCGATTCGAACTTCGGCTCCTCCCGCTCACCCTCCTGATCCTGGTGCTGGCGTTCGGCGCGCTGGTGGCGGCGTTGCTGCCGCTCGCCATCGGCGTCCTCGCCATCGCGGTCTCGCTGACCCTCATCGGCCTGCTCGCCACCGTCATGCCGATGTCCGTCTTCGTCCTCAACCTGACGACGATGATCGGGCTCGGTGTCGGGATCGACTACTCGCTCCTGATGGTGACTCGGTTCCGGGAAGAGCTGGCCCGCGGGTACCGCCGTCGTGAAGCGGCCGAGCGGACCGTGGCCACCGCGGGGATCGCGGTCTTCAACTCGGGGCTCACCGTCATCCTCGGATTCGGGGCGCTCCTGCTCACCCCGATGGTGGAGACCCGGAGTGTCGGCATCGGCGGTTTGATCGTCGTGGCGGTCGCCGTTCTCCTGTCCGTTACGCTCCTCCCCGCGCTACTCGCGGCGCTCGGCCGCTCGATCGACCGACCGCGGTGGCTCGCCCGCCGGCTCACCTGGTATCACGCACCCCAAATCTGGGAGAAATGGGCTCGGTCGTTGGCCCGGCACCCGATCCGAGCCCTGGCCGTGGGCGGTTCCGTGATCATCCTCCTGACCCTGCCGGTGTTCTGGATCAAGATCGGCCTGCCCGCTCGGAACTGGTGGCCGGCCCAGACCGAGGCGGGCGCCGGTGTCGAGACCCTGTCGAGAATGGGCGTCTCCGGGTACATCACGCCGGTCCGGATCATGGTGGAGGTTCCAGAGGGCAGGAGCGCCACGCAGGCGGTGTATCTGCGGGGGCTTCGGGCCCTCTCCGACTCGATGCGCGGCGATCCCCGGGTGCTGGACGTCCGCAGCATCGTCGATCTCGAGCCCGGCACCTCGATCCTGGCCTATTCCCTCCTCTATTCGGACCTCGACTCGGCCCGGGTGACCCATCAGGAGTTTCTCGACGCCTATCTCAGTCGAGACACCCGGGTCGCCCTGGTCGACGTCATCCTCCGCGACACGACCTCGCTGACCTCGGCGATGGCGGTCGTCACCCGAGCCCGCGACCTCGTCGATTCGACCGCGATCCGCCAACTCCGCGACGCCGACGTCTCCGTCGGGGGGTACGTAGCGGCGAGCCTCGATCTCCAGACCGAAATGCTCCGGCGGTTCCCGCTGCTGATCGCGCTGGTGCTGTCAGCCACGGCGATCATGCTGGCGATCGCGTTCCGCTCGATCCTGGTGCCACTCAAGGCCGTGGTCATGAACTCGCTCTCGGTCAGCGCCACGTTCGGGCTGATCGTGCTCGTTTTCCAGTACGGCTATGGTGGGCAGTTCTTCCATCTGACCGGTCCGACCGAAGCGATTTTCGTGTTGGTACCGGTGTTGGTGTTCGCGGTGGTGTTCGGACTCAGCATGGACTACGAAGTCTTTCTGCTGAGCCGCATCAAGGAGGCCTTCGACCGGACCGGCAAGAACACCGAAGCCACTATGGAAGGCCTGAGCGCCACCGCCTCAGTCATCACCTCGGCCGCGCTGATCATGATCTGCGTCTTCGGCGCGTTTGCCTTTGCCCGGGTCCTGGTGATGCAGTTTCTCGGGTTCGGCCTGGCCATGGCCGTGCTCCTCGATGCCACCGTCATCCGGATGGTGCTGGTGCCGGCCTTCATGCATCTGATGGGCAAGTGGAACTGGTGGCCCGGAGGCCGCCGGTCCTGACCGTCAGTGTTTGGCGTCCAACCAGTTGGTTCCCACACCGATATCGACCACCAGCGGGACCTTGAGTTCGGCGACGCCCTCCATGTGGAGCCGGACCAGGTCCGTGGCCCGATCCACCTCGACCTCGGGCGCCTCCAGCACGAGTTCGTCGTGGACCTGAAGCAGCAGCCGGGCCTCGAGCCCCTCCTCTCGAAGTGCCCGATGGAGCCGAACCATCGCGATCTTGATCAGATCGGCGGCCGAGCCCTGCAGCGGCGAGTTCTGGCTGAGCCGCTCCCCGAAGGCCCTGGTGTTGAAATTCTTGTCCCGGATTTCCGGGATGTACCGGCGGCGCTTGAACAGGGTCTCGACGTAGCCCTGGGAACGGGCAAGTTCGACTTGACGATCGAGGTACGACCGTACTCCCGCAAACCGTTTGAAATACTCGGCGATGAACCGCTTGCCCTCCTCGAGGGGAATCTTGAGCTGCCGACTCAGGGCAAACGGCCCCTGGCCGTAAATCGTGCCGAAATTGATGGTCTTGGCCTGCCCGCGCATCTCGGACGTCACCTGCTCCACCGGCACCCCGAAGATCACCGCCGCCGTCTGACGGTGGATGTCGTCACCCTGGCGGAAGGCGGCCAGGAACGCGGGGTCGTCCGACAGGTGCGCCATCAGACGCAATTCGATCTGGGAATAGTCGGCCACGATGAACCGCCAGCCTGGTCCGGGCACGAAACCCCGTCGGATCGCCTCACCGCGGGGCGACCTGACCGGGATGTTCTGGAGGTTTGGGTCCGATGACGAGAGCCGGCCGGTTGCCGCGCCGGTCTGGTTGAAGCTGGTGTGGATCCGCCCCGTGTGGCGATTGACCCGGGCGGGCAGGACATCCACGTACGTGGATTTGAGCTTCTGGAGCTCCCGATACTCGAGCAGGAGCCGGGGCACGTCGTGACCCTGTTCCGCCAACTGCTCGAGCACGTCGGCATCGGTTGACGGTCCGGTCTTGGTCTTCTTGAGCACCGGGAGACCGAGCTTCTCGAACAGGACCGCCGCGAGCTGCCGGGGACTGTTGAGGTTGACGGCGCCGCCGGCGGCCGTCGCGATCTCGCCCTCGAGCCGGACCAGGTCGGTGCCGAGTTCCCGGGACAGCTGCTCGAAGACCGCCGGATCGATCGCGATCCCGGTCCACTCCATCGAGACCAGCACCTCGACCAGCGGCATCTCGATGTCCGCCAGGAGCGGCGTCAGCGCCGTTTCGGTCAGCCGAGGGGTCAGGTACGCCTCCAGCGCGAGGATCGTGGTCGCCTCGGCCCCGGAGACGCGGGCTGCCTCTTCGACCGCGATCTCGGCAACCGGCGTCTCCCCTTTGCCACGGCCCACGCTCTCGACCGCCCGGCCCAAGGGCCGACCGAGGTGGTCGAGGCTCAGGGTATCGAGCCCGTGCGATCGGCGCCCGGGGTCCTGGACGAAGCTCGCGAGCATCGAGTCGAACCTGACCCCGCCCAGTTCCACCCCCGCCCGCCGCAGTACCTGCCAGTCGAACTTGATGTTGTGGCCGGCCTTCGGAACCGTGACGTCGGCTAGGACTGCCGCGAGCGCCCCGCACGCCGGATCGGACAGCGCCGGGAGATTCGCCACGGGCGCCGGGGCGGCCAACTCCCCGTCCCGCGGCCGATGGCCGAACGGGAGATACCAGGCCTCGGTCGGGCTCGCGGCCAGACCCAATCCGACCAACACCGCGTCTCGAGGCTCCGGCCCGCTCGTCGCGGTCTTGACCGCCACCAGCGGCGCGTTCCGCAGGCGGGCCACCAGCGCGGGCAGTTTGGCCGAGTCGTCCACCACCTCGACGGCGGGACCGGCCTCGGATTCGACGACGGCCGACGGGGTCGCTTCCGGCGAGCCCGCCATCGGCGGCGTTTCGGCGCCCGCCAGCTTACCGACGAGTGAATGGAACTCCAGGCGGGCCAGGATTCGGAGGAGCGCCTCCCGATCGGGTTCCTGAGCCCGAGCGGACTCGAGGTCGAGATCGACGGGCACGTCGGTCCGAATGGTGACGAGCGTCCGGGACAGGCGAGCCTGCTCCGGCTCGGCCTGAAGCGCTTCGCGGGGGCGCTTGGCTTTCACCTCGCCGGCGTGCGCGAGGATCGACTCGAGGTCGCCGTACTCCTGGAGCAGTTGGCCCGCGGTCTTCTCCCCGATGCCGCGCACGCCCGGGACGTTGTCCGAGGCATCGCCCACGAGCGAGAGGTAGTCGGTAACCTGCCGCGGGGGGACACCGAGTCGTTCGCTGGCGTTCGACTCATCGACCCACTGTTCCTCGACGCCGGCGGCCCCGCCCCGCCCAGGATTGAGGAGGGCAACCCGCGGTCCGATCAGCTGATAGAAGTCCTTGTCGCCCGAGACGATCACGACCTGGTGGCCTCCGTCCGCCTCGCGGCGGGCCAGGGTCCCGATCACGTCGTCGGCCTCGAAGCCCTCGATGGCCACGACGGGAATCCGGAAGGCGCTCAACAGATCCCGAATCTGCTCGAGGGCCAGGTCGAAGTCCTGCTGGAGTTCGGCGTTCAACTTCTCCCGGGTGGACTTGTATTCCGGATAGAGCGCGGTCCGGAACGAGCGCCCCCGGTCGAGGACCCAGATGACGTAATCCGGGTGGTATTTCGACTGCAGGCGCAGCAGGAAGTTGACCACACCCCACGCGGCCGAGGTGTTCTCCCCGCGGGAGGTTCTCAGCGGGCGGCTGATGAGGGCAAAGAAGGCCCGATAGATGAGGGCGTGGCCGTCGACGAGGAAAACCCGGGGCGGATCGTGGTGAGCCATGCTTGGAAAGTACCCTGGAAACAGCGCGGGAGCGGCCTCATCGACCGCTCCCGCTCGGACCGCGTCGACCCGTCCGGATCAGCGGGCGGGTCGACGAACATCCCGGGAAACCAGCGACCGGGCTCGGGCAAACTCGGACCGGGAGTTGGGTGTCAGCCGCATCCGCGAGAAACCAAGGGTGCCCTCGAAGTCGAGCACCGCCCGGTACTCGCTGTAGATCCAGCGAACGTAGCGTCGGTCCGACGACGGCGGCGTCTCGAAGGACTGGTCCGGTTCTCCAAGGGTGATGAACACCTCACCGCGATCGGTCCGCCACCCTTCCCCGCCCTCTTCCCGGAACCGCTCATTGGCGATCGCGAGCCGGGTGAAGTAGCGATCGAGGGCCTCGTTCTCGCCGGTCTCGGGAATCGGGTCGGTGGCCGCCCAGAACTGGCGCCAGAGTTTTCCGCGATCGGCTGGTTTGGCGTTCCGGAGGCCGCTGAGCAGCCCCGGCTCGTACGGGAAGAAACGGAGCAGGCTGAGGAGGTTCTCGTAGTTGGTCACCACCCACCCGCGGGCGAACGACACCAGAGCCTGGATTTTCCGGGCGGATGGTCCTTCGCCCACCTGGATGGTCAGCTCGCCGAGCGGCGGCGCGTCGGAGGCGATCCGGACGATCCGCCCTTCGACGCTCTTCCCACCAGTGAACTCGAGGTCCGATCGGAAGACGACACTGTCCCGGTCGTCACGCACCGTCACCGGCACGGTGGTCGCCCCGGAGAACCGGTAGCCCTCGACGTAGAGGAAGAGGGTGTCGGATCCACCGTGGGACACGGTGCCCCTCGGGTTGAGCACGGCATGGAAGGAGTCCGCCACCGAGGTCCGGCCACGGACTTCATAGACCATGATCGGCGGCGACAACGACCCCGCGCCGAAGGTCGGCACGTCGATTGGCCGCTCGACCCGGCTGGCCGCGTTGGAGGCCGGATCCCGCACGACCACCGTGAGGGTGTAGGCACCGGGCGCGAGCAGGAAGCTCTGCTGGAAGAAGATGCTCTCGTCGCCCCGCTGAGTCTCCTGAAAGCTGGCGACCCGCACCATCTCGGTTTTCGAGACGTTGATCGGGGTCCCGCCGGTACGGGTCAGCGCCATGTCGACCCGGTACCGGCCCAGGAAGGAACCCTGGTCGCGCTGGAACGAGAGGGCCCGATTCTCGAACGACACCCCGAGTTCCACCACCGTGGAGTCGCCTCGGCCGGCCAACATCGCCACATTTCCAACAAAAGGGATCGGTCCCGAAGCCGCCAGGCGCCCGAGCCGTTGATACACCGACGACAGACTGAACAGCTCGGTGAGGGTCTGGTCGGTGGCGGCGGATGGTGTCAGGTTTGAGGCGCGGCCCGAGGAACAGGCCGCGAATCCGAGCGGGATCAGCGCGAGAGTTGCAAGGAGGCGCCCCACGGATGAACGCATGCTCCGTCCCTTCACCAGGCCTTGGGAATGCCCGTTCCTCGGACGGAGCGGGCGCGTCTTGCTTAAGCCCTCGGGCGGCGTGTAGCTTGAACCGATCCCATGAGCCAAGATAATCTCGTCGGCCGCACGGTGGCCGGGTACACACTCCTCGATCATGTCGGCGAGGGTGGCACCGCTACCGTTTACCGCGCTCAGCATCCGGAGCGCGGCCTTGCGGCCGTAAAGCTGCTTCGTTCCAGGATTGGACAAGACCCGGTCGCAGTCAAACGGTTCCTTCGCGAAGCCGAGTTCGGTGCCCGCCTGGATCATCCGAACATCGTCCGGACTTACGAGTTCGGCGAAGCCGAGGGGATGTACTTCCTGGCCCTCGAATGGGCCGCCGGAGAACCCCTCGCCAGCTTCCTGACAGCCTCCAGGCCGTTGGCCCCTGACTTGGTGGGAAAGATCATCGGTCAACTGGGAGACGCCCTCGGGGTTGCCCACAAGGCCGGGATCATCCATCGGGATCTCAAGCCGGCCAACATCATGTACGATCCAGCCACCCAGACAGCCCGGCTGCTCGATTTCGGAATTGCCCGCGATGCCGAGGACGACCCCAACCAGCGCCTGACCCGCGCCGGATTTTTCGT
>CADEGB010000058.1 GCA_902826755.1 uncultured Gemmatimonadota bacterium | reverse complement strand
GCCGCTGGCCCCGACCTCTCAAAATGGTACGTCGGATTCCCGCAATCCGACAGAGTGTCTCATAATGTGGGATTGGCCGGGGTGCCCCCGGGCGGCCTACTTCGGCCTACTTCGGCGCCTGGCGCACCTGGTCGACGACCTCGCGGATCGCCGCGATCACCAGGTCGGGCCGGTCGAACTGGATATAGTGGCTCGCGTCCGGGACCAGCTGGTGCCGGCTTCGGGTCGACCAGGATGCCTCCTCCTCGTGCAACGACTTCCAGACATTCTGGAAACGGTCGCCCTCCTCCTTCGTCAGGTCGAGGGTCTTGAGGGCCGCGTCGGGCAGCGGAGCGAGCGCGGTGAGGCGCACGAGAGGCCGATCGCCTAGGGTTGGGAACGTCCCGGCCTCCGCCAGTGTCGCGCCGGGGGGGTCACTCTCGGCCAACATCCCAGGGAGCGAGGTGCTGGCGTAGGCGTTCATCTTGGTCGTCACCACCGCGGGCACGTTCGGGGCGCCCCCTTCCGGGAGGGCCACCCGGATCAGCCCGGTCCAGGCCAGGGCGGCCGCCACCTTGATGCCGGTGGTCGACGGGGTCATCGGCTTCTTGACCACTTCCGCGAACCGGGCTTCCTGCTCGGGGTGGGACGCGTCTACAAATACCAGGCCGGCAACTTGGTCGCCGTACTTCTTGGTGTAGGTCATGATGTAGGGGCCGCCCAGCGAGTGGCCAACCATCACGAAAGGCCCGGCCTCTCCGGCCGCCGCCAACGTGGCGTGGAGATCCTCGGCGACGGTGACGGCGTTCTGGGGTCCGTCCTTCGGATCGCTCCACATGACGCCGGCCCGATCATAGGCGCAGGCCCGGTTCCCGACGGCGATCGAATCGTGGACCGTGGTCCAGGAGAGGGACCCGTTGATTTCGAGGCCGGCTTCGAACACCACCGTGGGGGCACCGGTGCCACGGCAGTCGAGATGGATTCGGCGTCCGCCAATGTCGACCAGGGTTCCGGCCGGCGGATGCTCGCGCGCCGCGCGGCGGCGGGCCATGGCTTCGTACCCAGCGCCGATCGTCACCGTCACCGCAATCAGGCCGACCAGGCCGAGCCCGATCCTCTTGAGCCAGCGGGCGACGGGCGAACGGGTCGGGGCCGCGGTCATCGGGCGCCTCCAATGGTGGGAAAGGTGACGAGCGATTCGTGGCCGTTCGGTCCGACGCTCGCCACGCCGAACAGATGGTCGTCGATCAGGATGCCGTCCAGCGACACTTGGGTGACGGTGCCAACCCACCGGCTGTTGGTCCACAACGGCTCGGTGGTGTCCCGCCAGTAGATCCGATAGCCCGTGGCGCCCGGCGCCGGCTGCCAACTGAGCGCGGTCGAGGCCGAGACACCGCCCCGAAGCCGCACCGCGGTGGGGGGCGGCGGGGCCCAGGCCAGGGCCGCGAGGGTGGCCGCGTTGATTCCCGCGATTCGCGCCGCGTAGGGGAAGTCGGCCCGGTCGGGCACGTCGCCGTAGGCAATGCCCTTTTCGGTCCGGACGTTCTGGTGCTGGCGGTTGTAGTTCTCGAACGCCTCGGTGATCCGGACTGCCGCGAATCCCTGGTCGTTGAACGCCCGGTGGTCGCCTCCGCGACCGAACCGGTCGAGCCGGTACACCAGCTTCGGACGCATCTGGGGGAGCACGAGGCGCGCGATCCCATGAGTGTAGCGCGCGAGTTGCCGCGAGGGACCGTCGATCTCGCCGCCGGTGACCCGACGGGTCCGCCGTTCCTCCTCGGTATCCGTGACCGCGACCGGTTCGGAGAAGATCCGGAAGGTCAGATTGTCGACCTGCCCGCCAATACCCTCGCTGTTGCCGATGATGTCGTTGTTGAGGACGCCCTCGATGACCCAGCCCTTTTCCTTGGCCGTTTTCGCCAGCTGCTGGCCGCCGAGGAGGCCCTGCTCCTCGCCGGCCAGGGCGCCGTACACGATGGTCTTGTCGAAGGTGTACTTGCTGAGCAGTCGAGCCGCCTCGATGACCGCGGCCGTGCCGCTGCCGTCGTCGACCGCGCCGGGGGCGTCGGAGGTGGCATCGTTGGGGTCGGTGGCGCGGGAGTCGTAGTGGCCGGTGACCAGGACATACCGATCCGGATGAACCTTGCCCCGCTGGATCGCGATCACGTTGACGATTTCGACGTCGCGCGTCACCCGGGTGTTCGGGGCGCCTTTGAGGGTGCCGCGATCGTACCCCACCTCGAGGCAGCCCCCGCAGTCCGCCGCGATCCGGTCCAGCTCGGTCTTGATCCAGCGGCGGGCCGCCCCGATTCCGCGGGTGGTCGACACTGTGTCGGACATCGTGTGGCGGGTGCCGAATGACACCAGCTTCCGCACGGTGACTTCCATGGCCGCCGGGGGGATCCCGCGGGCGATGTCGTGGAGCCGCGGATCCGATCCCGCGGGTGGCGCCGGGGTCTGGAGCGCGAGGGCGAAGATGAACGTGAGCATGGTGCAATCTACCGCCCGGTCCGGGCAGGGGCGATGTCGGCCGGGGGCTGGGATAGCCGACATCGACTGGCGGCAGCGTCCGGCGGAGCGCCGGGAGGGAGAGTATCTTCTCGGCATGCACGTCGGTTCTTCCGATCAGCTTCCCGACTTCACCGACGCCGACCTCGCCATCGTCGGGGTCGAACGCGCCGAGACGATCCCGTCTTCCTGGTACGTCGACCCCCGCTTTCATTCGGTCGATCGCGACGCGGTCCTTTCGCGGATCTGGCAGGGAGTCGGCGACGTCTCGATGATTCCGGCCCCGGGCGACTACTTCCTCGCCACGGTGGCCGACAACCCGGTCCTGGTGCTTCGGGATCGGGACGGAACCCTCCGCGCCTTCTACAACGTCTGTCGGCATCGGGGCGGGCCGCTGGCCCTCGAGCCGCGGGGCTGCGTCAAGGCGTTGACCTGCAAATACCACGGCTGGACCTATCTGCTGGACGGAACCCTTCGCGGGGTGCCGCAGTTCGACCGGACCGAGCTGTTCGACAAGCGCGACTACGGACTCGTGCCGATCGCGGTCGACACCTGGCAGGGCTTGATTTTCGTCAACCTCGAACCCGACCGAGGGCCCCCGCTGGCCGAGGTCTTTGCCGGGATCGAGGAGCGCATCAGCCCCAATCGGATCGACCGGAAGCGCTTCGTTCGACGGGTGGACTATCAGGTCGACGCCAACTGGAAGGTCTACGTCGACAACTTCCTCGAAGGGTACCATATCCCGCACGTCCACCCGGAGCTCAACAAGGCGCTCGACTACCTGTCGTACGTCACCGAATTGGGCCCCTGGTACAACCTCCAGCACAGCCCGCTGGTGGCGGACAACGTCTACACCCGCGAGACTGGCGCCGAGGCGTTCTATTACTGGATCTACCCGAACTACATGCTGAACATCCTGCCTCATCGCGTCCAGGTGAACCTGGTGCTGCCCGATGGGCCAGACCGCTGCCGGGTGATTTTCTGGTACTACTACGACGACCCCGACGCGCCCGGGCGGGCCGAGCAGATCCAGCAGGACGTCGACTACAGCGACATGGTGCAGCGGGAAGATCGGGAAATCTGCGAGCGGGTGCAGCAGGGGCTTCGTTCCCGGGCGTATCACCGCGGCCGGTTCTCCGTCGAAATGGAGTCCGGCGTCTATCAGTTCCAGCGACTGCTGAAGGACTCGTATCGCAGGTGGCGCGACGCCGGCGGTTGATCGCCGGCCATTCCCGAAGGGCGTCCCCCCTCACCTCGGGTTTCCATGACCAACCAGACGGACGACGGCCTCAAGGCCGAGCTCGGCCTGCTCGACGCCACCATGATCAACGTGGGCACCATGATCGCCTCGGCGATCTACCTAGTTCCCGCCGCGATCGCCGCCTACTTCAGCGGGGTGTTCCCGACGCTCCTGGTCTGGGTGGTGGGCGGCGTGGTGTCGCTGTTCGGCGCGCTGTCGATGGCGGAACTCGGGGCCGCCATGCCGCGGGCCGGCGGGCAGTTCGTCTATCTCAAGCGGGCGTTCGGGCCGGTGTGGGGATACCTCTACGGGTGGGGGGCGGCGGTCATCATCAATCCCGCCTCGATCGCGGCCATCGCCGTCGGGTTCGCCACCTATCTGGCCTACTTCATTCCGATGGGCGAGTTCGGGGTCCGAATCGCGGCCGTTGCGTCGATCGCGATCCTTACCTTCCTCAACTGCTTCGGCCTCAAGCTCGGCGCCATCACCCAGAACGTCGTGACCCTCATCAAGATCGCCGCCATCATCGGCCTCATCGCGATCTGCGTCATGCTGCCAGGCGGCTCGGCCGCCAACCTCCAGCCCTTCTGGCCGACCGAGTCGTTCTCCGAGCTGATCGGACCATTCGGCCTCGCGATGGTCGCGGTGCTCTACGCCTACGATGGTTGGGTCGAAATCACTTACGTCGGGAGCGAGATGCGGAACCCGGAGCGCGACATGCCGCTCTCGATCCTGTTCTCGACGGCGCTGGTGGCGATCCTCTATGTCGGCGCGGCCATCGGTTTTGCCTGGGTGCTCGGCCACGCGGGAGTTGCCCGATCGCCCCGGGTCGCGTCCGACGCGGCCACCGCGGTCCTCGGTACGGCTGGCGCCGTCGCGATCACGGTCTCGATTCTGATCTCGACCCTTGGGTCCAACAACGGAATCGTGTTCACCGCGGCCCGGATCCCGTATGCCATGGCGCGTGACGGCCAGTTCTTCCAATGGGCCGGCACCGTCAGCGAGCGTTATGCGGTCCCGACCACGGCGCTGGTGGCGCAGGGGGTCTGGTCGTCCCTGCTGGCCCTCTCGGGTACCTACAACCAGCTCACCACCTACGTCGTGTTCGTGAGCTTCCTCTTTTACGCCCTGACGTGCGCCGCCGTGATCCTGCTCCGCCGCACCGAGCCGGACCTCCCGCGGCCCTATCGGGCCTGGGGATATCCGGTTACGCCGCTCGTGTTCATCGCGTTCTCGGGATATTTGATCTGGAATACGATCGTCCAGCAGCCTCTCGACTCGGCCATCGGCCTCGGGCTGCTGGGGCTTGGGCTGGTGTTCTACTTCGGGGCGGGGTGGCATCGGGCCGAGGCGCGCTGAGGCGCCCCGGCCCTGTCGCCGCGGGCTACTGCGTCAGGTTCTTGATCAGGTCGTCCACCCGCGCGGCCGCCGCGGGGTTGGCCTGCTTGAAGGCTTCCAGGACCGCCCGGGCCGAGTCGATGTTGCCAGTGGCCTTGAACGCGTCGGCCAGGAGGAACGCCTTCCGGAACTTCGAGCGGCGATCCTCACCGGGGTCGAACGCGTGGAGCGCCGCGATCGCGCCGGCGCCGTCGCCACGGTCCTTGAGGGTCGATTCGATCCCGGCCAGCCGGGCGCCCGGATCATCCGGCATCCGGCGCACCAGCTCGTCGAGGAGGCGCGCGGCACCGTCCTTGTCGCCGGCGGCGCGGTCGGCCATGGCTCGGTGATAGAGGCCCGCCACCAGCAGCCGGGTGACATCGGTGCTGTCGCCCGACCGGATCCCAGGTCCCCCGGCATACTCGTAGACCAGCTCGCCGCCATGCTCGGCGGCCTCATAGAGCACCCAGGCCGCCGCCACACCCGCCAGGGCCGAGACCAACCGGACCGCGCCAGCCGCCTTCCGTTGCCCGACGGCCAGCCCGATCAGTTCGATCGCTCCGACCACCAGCAACATATTCCGGGCCCGGTCGCCCCATTCCTCGTGTTCCTCAACGGCCGCCACGGCACCGGGCACCCGTTCCACCGGGCCATGCGCCTGATGCCCGGATTCGGCCGTGAAGTAGCCGATCACGGCGGCGCCGATCAGCGCGGTGCGGGCGGCCGGATTGGTCCAGGCCATCTTGCCGGTGAGCGACACGACCCGAAGCAGCACGCCGACCATCCCGAGGACGACGGCAAAGTGGACGAGTTGAGGATGGAAGTAGCCGATGTCCGGCATCATGCCCTCGGGTGGAATGATCGGTAAATGAACGCTCGGTGAACGCAGGGTGGGTACGAACCCGCCCCTAGGGTACCACGGCCCCGTCGATCCGGGAAGGGCGTTAGGCCGGCGGGCGCCGGCGTCGGGCGATAACGCCCCCGGCTTGCGGCGGCTCGCCCGTTGGGGCTAATTCCCGCCTCGATGACCCCGATCCTCGCAGCGCGCGACGTCCGTCGGTCGTACGGCGCGGGCCGTGGTCTTGACGGCGTCGACCTCGCGGTCCACGCCGGCGAGATCTACGGCCTGCTCGGTCCGAACGGCGCCGGGAAGACCAGCCTCGTACGGGCGCTGACCGGCCGGCTCCGCCTCGACACCGGCTCCGTGGCGGTAGCCGGTCGGGATCCCCGCGTCGATCCCGCCGCCCGCCGGGCGCTTGGTCTGGTTCCCCAGGAGATCGCGCTCTACCAGGAGCTGACCGTGGCCGAAAACCTCGGCCTGCTGGGGGAGTTGGCCGGTTTGTCTCGCGCCGCCGCGGCAGCCGCGGTGCCGGGAGCCCTGGCCTGGATCGATCTGACCGATCGGGCCGACAGCCGGGTGGCTACCCTGTCCGGAGGCCAGAAGCGTCGGGTCAATCTCGCCGCCGCCACCCTCCACCAGCCGGCCGTCCTGATCCTCGACGAGCCGACCGTCGGCGTCGACCTTCCGGCTCGCGACCGGATCCACGGCCTTCTTCGCGACCTCCGAGCCCGGGGTACCGCCGTGCTGCTCGCCACCCATGACCTCGACCAGGCGGCGCTCCTCTGCGATCGAGTCGGGGTCATGGTGGACGGTCGGATCCGGGCCGAGGGCTCGGTGGCGGACCTGGTCGGCCGGTGGTTTCCGGCGGGATCGCGTGAGGTGGCGCTGGCGTTAGGCAGCTCCCCCGATGAGCCGGCCCGGGCCGCGCTCCTCGACGGCGGCTTCGTCGTCGGCGCCGACCCGCTGGCCTGGACTGGGGTCGTCGATTCGGTGACCCGGGTGGCCGAGTGGCTCGAGACGCTCGAACGGAAGGGCGTCGTGGTGCGGGACACCCGGATCCGGGAACCCGGATTGCCCGGCGTCTTCCTCAAGGTGGCCGGCCGGGAGTTCGAGGAATGACCGGGGTCGTCTTCCGGGCCATGGCGCGGACCTTTCTCCGCGATCGAGGGGCCCTGGCCATGAGCGCGGTGCTCCCGCTGGTGGTGTTCGTGGTGTTCGCCGCCATCTTTGCCGGCGCCAGCGGCGAACAACTCCGGATCAAGGTGGCGGTGGCCGACGAGCAGCGCACCGGCCCCACCGACCGGTTGGTGACGGCTCTCCGGCGCGACTCGGCGCTGATCGTGGCGCCCGGTCTCCTTTCGGCGGCGGAAGTGCGGGAGCGGGTCCGGACCGGCGGAGCCGACGCCGGTCTCGTCATTCGTGCCGAGGCTCGACCTCTGGCCGACCTGACCGGCGACGGCGATCCACCGGTCGTCATCGTGGTGGATCCGATCCGCGCGGTGGCCGGCCGGGTCCTGGCCGGGCAGGTCCAGCGGGCCTACTTCACCGCGCTGCCCGATGTGGCGCTCCGCAATACCGCGGACCTCCTCGGCGAGGCGTTCGTAACCTTCACCGACGGGCAGCGCGACACGCTCACGGAGCGCTTTGCCGAACTGGAGCGCGATCTGGCCGAATCCGCCGACGCCGAGGCCGCCGAAGGACCGTTCGATGGCCTGGTGGCCCGTGAATCGGTCGGCGATCCGACCCTCGGGCGGAGCCACGTGGCGTACTATGCCGGCGCCGTGGCAATGCTCTTCCTCCTGTTCTCGGCCGTGCATGGCGCCCTCTCGGTCCTCGAGGAGCGCGATGCCGGACTGCTCGACCGACTCCTTGCGGGGCCGGGTGGGATGGGGGCGGTGGTCGGCGGGAAATTTCTCTTCCTGGTGGTGCAGGGGGTCGGGCAGGTGACCCTGATTTTCCTGTTGGCCTGGGTTGGGTGGGGGGTGCCGCTGCTCGACCGCTTGGTGGGCTATCTCGTCGTCACGATCGCGGCCGCCATCGCCGCGGCGGGTCTGGCGTTGGCACTCACCACCGCGTGCCGGACCCGGCGTCAGGCGCAGACGCTCGCCAACATCGCGATCCTCGTCCTGTCCGCGGTCGGCGGGAGCATGGTGCCGCGGTTCTTCATGCCCGAGTGGTTGCAGTCGATCGGGTGGTTCACCCCGACCACGTGGGCCGTCGAAGCGTACAGCGGCCTCTTCTGGCGGGGCGACCCGGCCACCAGCCTCCTGCTCCCGGTCGGGTTGCTGCTCGGGGTCGGGATCGGGTCCCTCGGGTTGGCGCGCCGCCTGGCGCGGCGGGATGAGGTGCTCTGACCTGAGCCGCGTTGCCTTGCTGCCCGGGCCGCCGGTGCCTACGTTAGTCTCGTGCTGCTCTGGATTGCCGTCTTCCTCGCGACGTTCTTCGGGATGGAGTTGTTCGCCAACCTGATGCATCGCTACGTGATGCACGGTCCATTGTGGATCCTTCACAAGTCCCACCACGAGCCGAAGCACACCCGGCTCGAACTCAACGATCTGTTCGGGATCGTCTTTGCGGTCCCTTCGATCCTGCTGATCTACGGTGGCACGCACGGGCGGCCGCTGCTCCTGCCGATCGGGGTCGGCATGGCGGCCTATGGGTTGGTCTATTGGGGATTCCACGATGTGCTGGTGCATCGCCGGATCCCGCATCGGTGGATCCCCAGGGGCGGGTACCTCCGGCGGATCGTGCAGGCGCACCACGTGCACCACGCGGTCCGCACCAAGGATGGTGGCGAGTCGTTCGGCTTCCTCTACGCGGCCGACTATTCCCGGAAAGGCCGCCCCGAGGTTACCGGCCAATAACCCGCCGTTCCGCCACCGCTCGCGTCAGGCCACTCGTCCCAAGACCGTTCGACCCAGCGCCCAACTCATCAACAACACTTTGCGCCCGGTGCCGACGTACGCGCGTCGATCCCATGCGTGGCCGCCCCGCTGCCTGATGACGGTGCCGATGTCCGAGTAGATCCACCGCGCCGCGGCGATCGACCAGGCCGAGCGGAACGGGAGGTGGGCAATGCCGGTGTCCGCGCTGCGGTAGAAATCGTCGCCGCGATCGAGGAGGCGGCGGACCACCCGGGCCACGGCGTCTCGTCGCGCCGGATCCGCCACCTCGGCCGGCGGGACGCCCTCCTCGGCGAGCCACGCCAGTGGCAGGTAGACTCGGCCCACCCGGGCGTCATCCATGACATCGCGACTGATGTTGGTGACCTGCATGGCGGTGCCGAGGTCCTCGGCCCGCTTGAGGGTTGGATCGTCCTTGATCCCCATGATGTGCGCCATCATCACGCCCACGACGCCGGCCACGTGATAGCAATACACCCGGAGGTCGTCGAAATCCTGGTAGCGGCGGCCCGCCACGTCCATCGCCATCCCGTCGAGCAGCTCGAACGGATGGCGACTCGGGATCCCGTATCGGTCCACGATCCGGGCAATACCCTGGAACACGAGTCCGTCGACCGGGCGACCCCGAAGCGCCTCCTCCGTCGTGAATCGGAGCGACGCCAGGCGCTCCGCCTGGGCGACCGGCTCGTCGGGACGCTGGCCATGGCCGAGGGTTTGGCCGTCGATCAGGTCGTCGCAGTGACGGCACCAGGCGTAGAGCTGGTAGGAGGCCGCGCGAATTTCCGGGTCGAGCAGACTGGCCGCCCGGGCAAAGCTCTTCGAGCCGCCCTCGATGATTTTTCGGCAGTGCTCGACGATCGCGTCGGTCATGCAACCCCGGCATCCGCCAGGACCAGGCCGGCGGTGGCCTTGGCGGAGTTGACGACGCCGGGCAGGCCCGCCCCCGGGTGGGTGCCGGCCCCCACCAGATAGAGCCCGCCGATGTCCCGGTCCCGGTTGTGAGCGCGGAAATAGGCGCTCTGCCAGAGGACCGGCTCGAGCGAGAACGCCGATCCCCAGTGCGCGTTGAGCTCACTCGAAAAATCGGTCGGGGTAAAGAGGCGAAGCGTCACGATCTCGCGGCGGAGGTCGGGCAGCAGCCGGCGCTCGAGGTACTCGAGGATCCGGTCCGCGTATCGAGGCCCGACCGTGGCCCAGTCGATCCCGGCGCGGCCGAGATGGGGCACTGGAGAGAGGACGTAGAAGGCCTCGCATCCCTCTGGCGCCAGACTCTGATCCGTGACGGTGGGCGCATGGAGGTAGAGGGAGAAGTCGTCCGCCAGTCGGCCCTTGGTGAAGATGTCGTCGAGCAACTCCCGGTAGCGCGGCCCGAACAGCACGGTGTGATGCGCAACGCCGGGGTACTTCCGGCGGGTCCCGAAGTAGGCCACGAACAGCGACATGCTGTGACGGCGCCGGGCCAGCCGATCGCCGCGGGCGCGCCCGGCTGGTGAATCACGGAGCAGGGAGCGGTAGGTATGGACGACGTCGGCGTTGCTGACCACCACGTCGGCGTCGAGCCGCTCGCCGTCGGCCGCCACCACGCCGCTGACCCGA
Organism: uncultured Gemmatimonadota bacterium; assembly: GCA_902826755.1. Lineage (GTDB taxonomy): Bacteria > Gemmatimonadota > Gemmatimonadetes > Gemmatimonadales > GWC2-71-9 > SHZU01. The sequence goes on along the minus strand of CADEGB010000058.1, from coordinate 5,380 downwards.
TTGCCGGTCGTGGTGATTCGATCGACCCCGAACCCGAGACGAACCGTCCCACCGAGGTCCTCGAACAGCTTCACCAGCGCCTGGACCAGGGCACCGGTGCCCCCGCGCGGAAAGAAGACGCCCCATTCCCGCTCGAGATGGTGAATCAGGGTATAGATGGACGAGGCGGCGAATGGGTTGCCCCCGACCAGCAGGGAATGAAAGCTGAAGGCCTCCCGGAGTTTCGGGTTGGCCACGTGGCGGGCCACCATCGAATACACCGAACGGTAGGCTTCGAGCCGGGCCAGCTTCGGCGCCACCCGGATCATGTCCCTGAAGGAAAGGAACGGGACGTGGGCCAGCTGAGTGTAGCCCGCCTCGAACACTTCGGCGGAATACCGGAGAAAGCGTTCGTATCCCGCTACGTCGGGTGGGTGGAACGCGGCGATCTGCCGCCGGGTATCCTCGAGGTCGTTGCTGTAGTCGAAGTGGGTCCCGTCGTCCCACATCAGTCGGTAGAACGGCATGACCGGCACGAGGTCGACGTACTCGGCCATGGTGTGGCCGGCCAGTTGGAACAGTTCCTCGAGGCAGGCTGGCGCGGTGATCACGGTCGGGCCCGCGTCGAACGTGAAGCCCTGGTCGCGATAGACGTAGGCCCGGCCTCCAGGCTGATCCCGGCGTTCGACCACGGTGGTGGCAAAGCCGGCCCGTTGGAGTCGGATGGCGCAGGCAAGGCCACCGAACCCGCTGCCGATCACCACGGCCTTCCGGGGAGTGGCGGAAGCAAGAATATCGGTCATCGAGAAAAAGTCGGGATCCGTTCAGGAAGACAGGCCAGGCCGCGGAAAAACGGAACCGGCGGCCGGCCGGTTACCAGCCGGAGCCGGTCCCATGGGGTCAGGCGGTCGGCGTAGAATCGCTCGATCAGGCCCTCGCCAAGGCCGTAGAACCGCTGGAGGACTCGGTAACGCTCCTCGGGCGCCGCGGCAAAGAAGAGCATCCGGTTGAGAAGGCGGAAGAAGCGCTGTCGGCGCCAGACCGATCGGGCCAGCCGCTCGAGAGTCGGCGCGAGCGAAGCCGAGTCGAGTCGGTCGAGCGAGGCCACCAAGTCGGCCACGTGGACGGCGTAGGGGAGCGAATACCCGGTGGTGGCGTGGAACAGCCCGGCCCGGACGCCCACCGTCGGCACCCCGGGGACCCAGCTGGCCCGGAGGGCTTCCAGCCCCCCGGTCAACGGAATCGGCAGCGCGCCGCTTTCGGTCCGCACCACCTCGGCGATCGTCCACCCGCGGTGGGCCGCGTACCGATCGATGGCCTGGCGGGACTCGGCCATCGGAGCTTCGGGTCGGTCGGCGTAGGCCGTGTCTTCGAGCAGCACCACGTCCGGGGCGAGGGGCACCGCGTACATGAACCGGTAGGCCCCGTCCTGGGCCACGGTCGCGTCCATGATGACCGGCCGACTGAGGCCGTGGGGGCCGGTCAGCCGCAGCTCCAGCCCGACGAACCGCTGGTACCCCACCGCGATCCCCGAGGGCGCCCCCCAGCCTCGGCCATCGATGACGCAGCGGGCGTCGATTCGCGACCCGTCAGCGAGGACGACCCGATCGGGTGTCACTTCGACCACCCGGGCGTTCGTCTCCAGTCGATCGCCGAACCGTTCCCGGCAACGGGCGGACAGCTGTTCCGACCCGATCGAGTGGTACCGGCCGCGGAGACTCCTGGTCAGGGTGGGGAACCGGACCTCGTAGCCGTCCCAGGTGCCCCGGGCCAGGTCAACCACCCAGGGCAGGCTGTCGGGGTCCAGGTCACTGCCGTGAAACGACCACGTGTGATTTCCGCCCAGGACAGACCCTGCCTCGAGCACCCGGAAGGTGGTGTCAGGCCGGCGATCGGCCAGCCGCCAGGCAATCAGCAGGTTGGCCAATCCGCCCCCGACCAAGGCAACGTCAAGGGTCATGAGGGGCGATTGTGGTTGAGTGCAGAAGCGCGCACCGGCACCTGACTTAAGTAACAGTGGCCAGCTAAGTTGCCCGCCGCTTTGTCCCCGGGCTTCGGTCCCAAATGACGGCGCCTGATCGGCAAATGATCGTCGGGGTGTAAGATGGGCACGCGAAATCCAATAGGACCGAGCCCGAACCGGCCGGTTCAGGAATCTACCATGGAGAGACGGATGCGGTCCTTACGGCAGCGATTGATGGCGGTCGGCCTAGCGCTGACCATCGGAGGCGTTACAGGGTGTGGCTCGGACGGCGGCGATGGGGGGACCAACCCGGGTAACCCGGCCATTGCCATCAGCCTCAGCAAGACCAGCCTCTCGGCTCAGCAGGGCGGAAGCGACAATCTGACCGCCACGATTACTCGGAGCGGCGGGTTTACGGGCACGGTCAACGTGGTGACCGAGGGGGCACCGGCCGGCGTGACCGCCGCGGTGTCCAACGTCTCGACCAGCAGCGGCACCACGACCGGAACGGTGACCGTCTCGGTGGCGGCCAGCGTGGCTCCGGGGACCTACAACCTGACCGTCCGAGCCAGCGGGTCGGGCGTGGCGGACGTGACCCAGGCCGTGTCCCTGACGGTCACGGCGGCGCCCTCGATCGGCCTCAGCCTCTCCTCGGCGGCCGTTACCGTCGACCAGGGTGCGAGCGGGACCACCACCGTCACCATCAATCGGACCAACTTCACGGGTAACGTGACGCTGGCCCTCGAAGGCGCTCCGGCCGGCGTGACCGGCACGTTCGCCCCGAATGGGACCGGCGGGACGACCTCGACGCTGACGATCCAGGTGGGTAGCGGGGTGGCCGCCCCCGGACCGTACAATCTGACCGTCCGAGCAACGGGCACCGGCGTGACCGACGCCACCACGCCCCTCCAACTCACCGTGGCGGCGCCGGCAAGCTTCGCGATCGCCAGCGTGGCGCCAAGCCCGGTCTTGATCGGTCAGAACGGGACCGGCACCGTGACGGTCACCCTGACCCGGACGAACTTTACCGGGACCATCAACCTGAGTCTCGAGAACGCGCCGGTGGGTGTGACCGGGACGTTTACCCCGAACGCGGTGACCGGTACGACGGCGACTCTGCAGCTCCAGGTCGGCGCCGCGGTCACCACCGGGGACAACACCCTTACCGTCCGGGCCCAAGCCCAGGGCCAGGCGGATCGGACCGCTACCTTCACGCTGAGGGTCACCGGCACGGTTCAGGGCTCGTATACGCTGACCACCACACCGACGACCCAGGCCACGGTGCAGCAGGGCGGCACCGCCAACGTGACGGTCAACGTCAACCGGATCGGCGGGTTTGCCGGGTCGGTGGCGCTGGCGGTGACGGGGGCGCCGGGCGGGCTCACGGCCACTCTGACCCCGACCAGCACCACTGGGGCCACCTCTACGCTTGCCCTGTCGGCGTCTGGGAGCTTGGCCGTCGGTTCGTCGCATGTACTGACGATCACTGGGACCACGGCCGGACTCGCCAATCAGACCGCGCAGTTGACCGTCAACGTGACGGCGGCGTCGAGTGGCGGGAACGTCACCCTCAACTACTCCGCGTGCGACATCGAAGACCGGCCGATCTGGGTTGCCTCGCAGGACGGGAACGGCGCTTGGAGTCGGGTGGTTGGCACCGGGGACGTCTACTCGTTCAACGTCACCAGCGGCAAGGGCGGTTTTGCGGTGGTGACGTCGAACTCGCCGACGTCGTATACGACCGCGATCCAGTACTCCAGCCAGGCCGAGATGCAGGGCACCCTCAACTTGTGCCAGGGCGCCCCACCAGCGGGGAAGAGTCTCTCCGCCACGGTGTCCAACCTGTCGCTCGGTCAGTTTGCCACGGTCTCGCTTGGGGGTGGATCGGGAGCGGCTGTGGCCAACGGAGTGGCGTTTAACATTGCCGGAGTTGCCGATGGGACCTTCCCGCTCTTCGGATACGCGCGTAGTGCGCTGAATGCCGGGGCGGGCGATCGACTCCTGATCCGTCGGGGGATCAACACGGCCGCGCTCGCCAACGGGGCGTCGATCGGGGCGCCGCTCGACTTTACCGGCTCGGAGAGCATGACGCCGGCAGCCGCGACCATGACGATCACCAACTTCCTGGCCGGCGAGAGCGTCACCCAGGGAATGTTCTATCAGAGCGGGGCCTCGTGCACGGGCGCCAGCCTCTACTTCGGCGCGGAGTCGAGCGCCGCGACATTCACCGCTTACGGGGTTCCGACCGCCGCGCAGGTGGCGGGAGAAACCCACGGTCTGTCGGTCACCGCGGCCACCGGGCTCACCTCGTTCCGGAGCGTGCTCGAGTACTTCACCACTCTCGGCGCCCGCAACATCACGATGCCGAGCAACCTCCCGGCTTTCACGCCGTCGGTCGAGGCCGGTCCGTACAAGCGGCTCCGGTTCCAGTTCACGCTGCCGAGCGACCTCGACGCGGCCGCGACGCTCACCTACTCCGACGTGGGCAGCGCCAAGTCCGTCTTCATCATCGCGAGCCGCGCCGGGTACCTCGGCGGCTTTGCCGTCGACCTGTCGATGCCTGATTTCTCCGGCCTGGCTGGTTGGGACAACGCGTGGGCGCCGGCCGCGCCAACCGCGGTCGATTGGACCGCCACCGGCGCCGGCGCTTCACTGACGAACCTGTGCACTCCCGGCAGGATCGCGACGGCGACCCGGACCGGCACCAGCTGATTCGGGACCGATGACGGAAACGACACGGGGTGGGCGAAAGCCCACCCCGTGTTCGTTCCACCCCTGGGCGGGTCAGGGCAGGAGGGCGGCCCGGGCCTTGGCGAACTGGGCTTCGAGCCGCGGAATCGGCGTCCCTTGATACGATTGGCGAAGCCGCCCGAGCGCCACGTCCAGCGCGGTCAGCAACTCGGCCGCAGCGGCCTGACGGGTGGCCGGCGTGGTGCTGCCTCGGCTCCCGATCCAAATCGGGGACGTATGCCCGAACAGGTAACTGTCCATAGCCGGCCACGACCGGGTCGGACCGCCTAACGCCCGGGCCGCCACCCACCCACCAGCCGGCACCCGGATCCGCCCCTGGAACCGCCGCGATCCGCCGGCCGGCAGGCCGCCGAGCCGGGCGGCCGGGGCTCCGTTCACCACCACCTCGATCGAGTCGACCGCGGCCACCGAGTGGACCCGCAGATCGAACGGGACGTCCCGCCCGCCCCGCGGCAGCACCTCGCCTGGCTCCTGCCCGTCGACCGTGAATTCGAGGATCGGCCCGTTGGTGGCAAAGCTCCGCCCCGCCGCGAGGGCCGCGAGATACCCGCGATACCCGGCGGCCGGGTCCGATCGGACGTAGACCCGGGTCGTCCCGACCGCCATGGTGCGGTAGAAGTTGTTCATCACGTCGGTTCCGGCCGAAAGCGAAATAGGCGAGCCGAAATTGAGGAGCCGGTACCAGAC
>CADEGB010000057.1 GCA_902826755.1 uncultured Gemmatimonadota bacterium | reverse complement strand
ATCGCCCTCGGCGCATCCCGTCGGCGGGTTGCCCTGGCGGCCGTTGGGGGCACTCTGGTGCCGGTGCTCGGGGGGGTCGCGGTTGGGGCCCTGGTTGCGCTCGCCATCGGGCGCCTGGTCCGGGGGTTTCTATTCGGGATCAGTGCCGTCGATCCGGTCAGCCTCGGCGTGGCCGCCGGTGCGGTGTTGGTCGTGGCTGCGCTGGCCTGGGTCGGTCCCATCAGGCGGGCGATTTCGATCGAGCCGTCGAATTCCCTTCGCCTGGAGTGAACCGTGGCCAACCCGGTGCCAGATCACCGATTTGACGGCGCCTGAGACGGGGCCACGCCCTCGACGGTCATGCCGGCCAGGACCTGCCGAATCCGTTCCGCGAGTCGGGCCGGGCCGATCGCCGCCACGATACCGATCGTGAGCGTGAGGATGATTCCGACCTGGAGGTAGTCGACCCCGTCCGGTCGAGGCGGCAGGTGCGGAAACATCGAAGCGACCACGGTGGGTGTGACGTTGATGGTGTAGTGCAGCACGATCGCCCAGAAGATGCTGCCGTTCGTGAAGGCCCAGAGCACGGTGAGCAACACGGCAAAACAGACGACGTGGAACGTGAAGTTGAGCCCGCCGGCCACCGTCGAGAAGACTCCCGTTGCATACAACGGGTAGTGCCAGAGGCTCCAGATCACGCCGAGAATGATGGTTGCCACGAGCGCGGAGTAACGGGTCAGGAGCCGGGGCAGGAAGAAGCCGCGCCAACCAGCCTCCTCGCCAAGAGGGCCAGTCGTCAGGGCCAGGAGCGTCGAGGGAGCCAGGTAGGTGAGTAGCCCCGCCGGATTCAACGGACCCAGTCCGCCATGCCGGAGCCCGTAGACGAGAGCCGGGATGCCGAGCCAGACGAATGGAATGAACACCGCGAACAGCATCCAGCCGATTCCGGTTCTGACCCGGATCACTCGGCCGAGGATGGCTTTGACCGCGGCGCCTCCCCCGGCCACCCAGGTCGCGACCAGCCCCGCCACCGACATGAAGTCGCCGGTGTAAAAGAGCGCGGTCTTGAGCGGTGACGCGGGCGGATTCCAGAGTGCGACCGTGGTCCAGCCGAGCCAGGGGATCCCGAAGCCGACCAGGAAGAAGACGATCATCGACCGGCGGGACCGGAGCGCTGGCATCGGTGGATCCTCGTTAGGTACCAACTGCTACGTGGCCGCGGGTTCCGTGGCGACGGTCAGGAGCAGGGCAACGCTGACGACGACGGCGGACCGCCGACCGAATCGCGTACCGCCCGACGAATTGAAGCGCTACATTGCGGGTCCGCAAGGTGCGCGATGGTGCCGGGGATCGATGGGGGATGAAGGAGGCAACATGGGCCACCGTGTCTGGACGGTCGTCCGCGTGCTGTACGCCGGCTTCTGGTTGGTTCTCGGCGTGAGTCCGCTCTTCGTGGCCTCGCCGTACCCACCCCAGCCGACCGCCGAGGCAAACGCCTTCTGGGATGCCCTCGTGGCCACCGGGTTCATCGTGCCGATGTTGAGCGCCGTCTACGCGGCCGGAGGCGCGTGCTGCCTGGCAAGGCGTACGACCCCGCTTGGTCTGGCCCTGCTGTCGGTACCCCTCGCCGTCATCGTGCCGTTCAACGTCCTGCTCGCGCGGCTAGCCGGGCCATGGATCGTCGTCGTGGCGGTGCACCTCGCGCTGCTCTGGCGGGTCCGTCGCGCGCTCCAACCGCTCTGGTCCAACGGGGATCGCGAGGTCGCGAGGCACATCCCGGCTCGATAGCCCGTTTGGTTTGGGCGGCGGCGGGCGTTCGGTCCTATTGTTTGAGCGTCCAGCGGGACGTGTCTCGCTGGTCCACCTTGGCCATCATCCGGTCGAACGCCTCGCCCAGATCGATCTTTTCTCGGTTGGCCATGCAGATCAGCACGAACATGATGTCGGCCATCTCCATGCCGAGGTCGCCGGGCGCCTCGTCCTTCTTCTTGGTTTTCTGGCCAAACCGGTGGTTCACTTCACGGGCCAGCTCACCGACTTCCTCGGTGAGCCGGGCCATGTTGGTCAGCGGGTGGAAGTAGCCCTCCTCGAATCGCGAGATCCACGCGTCCACCCGCTGCTGACACTGGGCCAGCGTCATTTCGCTGCCGCTCATTTCACCCGTCCGTACTTCCGCATCGCGGCCATGACCCGGTCGCCGGGCAGGCCGTGGATCTGGATGCCGTCCACCCCGACCATGACCGCCGGCGCCGCCAGCATCGCGTTGACGATGGCCTCCTCGGTGGCGTCGATGGTGGCGCGGAAGAACGCATCGAGCCGGTTGTTAGGGACCATCTCCAGCTTGGCCAGCGCACCCTCCGCGCCGCCGCCCGGGTTGGCGGTCGAGAAGGCCAGGAAGAGGTCGCCGGATCCGTTGCCGGCCCAACTGCCCGCCTTGGCCAGACCCATGCCGGCCCGGCGGGCGATCCGCTTGAGCTGATGGGTCACCAGTGGCGCGTCCGTCGCCACGATGATCACGATCGAACCGCGGCCCATGTCGGCCGCCTGCTCGATGGCCTCGTCGCCGGAGCGGGGGGTCGAGCCCGCCGCGGGGCAGGGCCGCAGCCGGGCTCCCATCCACGGTCGGGTCTGCGGCAGGTTGGAGCACATCCCGAGATCGGTGATTTCCCGGCCCACCGGTACCCCGAGGATCTGGAAGTCGCCGCCGTAGTTGCACTGGACCAGCACCCCGACCGTGTAGTCCTTCCCGAAGACGCCCGTGACGATCCGCGACGAGGTCCCGATGCCTCCCTTGAACCCGTTGCAGCCCATCCCGGTGCCGCCGCCCACCGCGCCCTCGATGACCGGGCCCGGCCTGGCCGCGTCGAGCGCGGCCCACGCGTGGCTCGGCTTGACGTGCTGGCCGTTGGCGTCGTTGAGGAAGTCGAACGTCTCCGCCACCACCGGGTAGGTAAAGACGAACTGCCGCCCCTTGGCGATCTGCCAGTGGATCGCGGCGTCCCGGACCACGCCCACGCTGTGCGTCCCGGTCAGCAGGATCGGCCCTTCGAGGAATCCCGACTCCTCGATCCAGTTGACGCCCGTCATGTCGCCATTGCCGTTCTGGTTGAACGTGGCGGCCATCACGAAATCCCAGTTGCCGAGGGGGCGGGGGAGGATGGCGGTGACGCCGGTCCGGATCGGGCCCTTGCCGGGCTCCAGCCTGCCCTCGCCCTCGATGATGGTCGAGTGTCCGACCGCCACGCCCGCCACGTCGGTGATGGCGTTGTTGGGTCCGGTCTTGCCGGTAAACGGAATGCCGAGTTCCCGGCCGCGGGGCCGGCTCTGGGCCCCGACCAGCGACGGCACCAGCAACGCCACCACCAGCCACGACACGATGCGCATTGGAAAGGTCCTGTTCGGGAAAGAGTCAGCCTTCGAGCGCGCGGATCAGCGCCTTCATGAACTGGGGCAGGTCCGCCGGAGTTCGAGACGAAATCAAATTGCCGTCGACCACCACCGAACTGTCCTCCCAGATCATCCCGGCGTTGACCAGGTCGTCGCGGATCGCGCCGACGCTGGTGCCGCGCTTGCCGCGGACGATGCCGGCGGAGATCGGGACCCAGCCCGCGTGGCAGATGAAGGCCACCGGTTTGCCGGCCTCGAAGATCTCTCGGGTCAGCGAGAGGACCTTGGCCGAGCGCCGGAGGATGTCGGGCGCGTAGCCGCCCGGGATGACCAGGCCGTCGAAATCACGCGCCTCCAACTCGTCGACGCTGGTGTCCGGGGTCAGGGGATAGCCGCGCTTGCCCTGGTAGGACTTCTCGCCGAGCCCGGCCACCACCGTGGTGGCGCCCTCCTCCTCCAGGCGGATCTTCGGGTACCACAGCTCGAGATCCTCGTACCAGTTGGCGGCAAAGATCAGAACGGACTTGCCCGTGAGCGCCATGGCGATCCCTCCAGGTCGGACGTGGTATCTTACCTGCCCTAAGATACCCCGTCATCACCCTTCACCCGCCATGGCCATGCGCTCTCGCGACCAGATCCTCGCGAACCTGGAAACGATCTATCGGGAATCCTTCGACCGGGCCAAAGCCACCGAGGACCCGAACCGGATGGCCGATCTCGACTGCGCCTACGTCCGGGACCAGCTCACGATGGAGATCCTCCTCGACATCCGCGACCTGTTCTCGGTCGCGCCCGCCGCCACCAAGTCGAGCGGCACCGCGCTCGAGAAACTCGAAGCGCTCCGTCGCCTCACCAAGCTCCGTTGAAAGAGCCTCCCATGCGCTTCGTCGTCCTGGCCTCCTTCGGTCTTGCCCTTGCCGGTTGCGGCGCCGGCGGCGCGCCGGCCGCCGATCTGGCCCTGTTCGGGAAAGTCTGGACCGGCGATCCCGCCAATCCGCTGGCCGCCGCCGTGGCTGTCCGGGGCGACTCGATCGTCCTCGTGGGCGACAGCGCCGCGGTGGCCGCCCTCGTCGGCCCCGCAACGGAGCGGATCGACCAGCCGGCCGGGCTCATCGTCCCCGGCTTCATCGACGACCACGTCCATCTCTTCATGGGTGGCTTCGGGCTCGCCAGCGTCGACCTCCGGACCGCCGCCACGCCCGAGGAGTTCACCCGGAGGATCGCCGCCTTTGCCGCCACCCTCGCGCCGGGCGAGTGGATTCAAGGCGGCAGCTGGGACCACGAGCTGTGGCCCGGCACGCCGCTGCCGGACCGGAGCTGGATCGACTCGGTGACGCCGAACAATCCCGTGTTCGTCAACCGCCTCGACGGCCACATGTCGCTCGCCAACACGGCGGCCATCAAGGCGGCCGGTCTCGACCGGACGATGACGGACATTCCGGGCGGCCAGATCGTCCGGCGCCCCGATGGCGAACTGTCGGGCGTCTTCAAGGACGAGGCGGGTACCCCGATCAGCGCCGTCATCCCGGCGCCAAGCCAGAGCCAGATGGACTCGGCCCTGAGCCGCGCCATGCGCCATGCCGCCTCGCTCGGCGTCACGGCCATTGCCAGTGTCAGCAGTTCGTGGGCGGACATCGCGGCCCTCCGCCGGGCCCGGGCCGCCGGCCGGTTGACCTTCCGGGTCTCGAGCTACGTCCCGCTCGGCGACTGGCACGCCATGGCCGAGTCCCTCCGCGTCAACGGCCCGGGCGACGACTGGCTCCGGACCGCCGGCGTCAAAGGCTACGTCGACGGCTCCCTCGGCTCGACCACCGCGTACTTCGACCAGCCGTTTTCCGATGCACCCGGAACCGCCGGCTTCCTGACCACCCCCGAGGATTCCCTCCGGCGCTGGATTACCGCGGCTGACTCGGCCGGGGTTCAGGTCGTCGTTCACGGCATTGGCGACCGGGCCAACGGGCTCTTGCTCGATCTCTTCGACGAAGCGGCCCGGAGGAACGGCGCCCGCGACCGCCGGTTCCGGATCGAGCATGCCCAGCACCTCCGCCCCGCCGACATTCCCCGGTTTGCCGCCCTGGGGGTGGTGCCCTCGATGCAGCCCTACCACGCGGCCGATGATGGCCGCTGGGCGGAAAAGCGGATCGGCCCCGAGCGGATCAAGACGACCTATGCGTTCCGCTCGCTGCTCGACGCCAAGGCCCGGCTCGTCTTCGGATCCGACTGGACCGTGGCGCCGCTCGATCCGCTGCTCGGCGTCAAGGCTGCGGTCACCCGCCAGACGATCGATGGCGCCAAGGTGTTCGTCCCGGAGGAGCGGATTTCGGTGGAGGAGGCCCTCCGCGCCTACACCGTCGACAACGCCTGGTCGATGTACCTCGACCGGAGCGTCGGGTCGGTCACGGTTGGGCGGAAGGCGGATCTGGCCGTGCTGAACCGCGACCTTATCACCGACGCACCCGCGGCCCTCGACAGCGCCCGCGTGGTGGCGACGGTGGTGGGCGGGAAAGTGGTCTACCGGGCGCCGTGACCCTGCCGACCTGGATTCGTCGCGCTGCCTGGATGGTGGCCGGGCCCCTGGCGGGTGCGGCGCTCGCGGGTGCGTTGGCCGTGGTGCTTGCCGACGGGCGGTCCGACCGGCTCTGGGGCTACGCGCTGGGCACCTTGCCGCTATCGGTGGTCGTCTGGGCCCTGGCCAGCCGCTGGTCGCCCACCACGCCCGGGAGCGGCGCCGGGTGGTTGGGTGCGCCGGTTGCCCTCGTGGCGGCGCTCGGCACCGCGCAGGTCCTCGCCACGATCCGGTTCCAGCGGGCCGGTGCCGCGGGGGCCATCGCCCTCTCGGCCCTCCCGTTCACGGAGGAGTTCCTGATGCTGGTGCCGCTCGCGCCGGGGTTGCTGGCGCTGGGTGGCGCGGTGGCCCGACGCCGGGCCGGGCACCTGGGGCTGGCGTTAGGCGCCTCCGCCGCGGCCGGAGTGGCCACGATGCTGGTCGTCGGGCCGTCGCTGATCGGGGTGGCGCTGGCTGGTCGGCTCGGGTTCCTCGACCCCGTCGTCCTGGCCGTCCTCCTGGTGCTCGGGCTCGGTGGGCGGATCTCGAGGTAGGTTGCGATCGCGTCGTCCGTCCTTTGGCGTCGCGACCAATGTCCAAGTTTGGCATCGAAACAGTCGACCGAGCGACACCCCATCGCCCGCGGGGCCCAACGGAACCGCGCCCTGGCCCAACGCGTCGCCGATGACTCCTTCCCCGAAGGCCTGGAGGGGGGCGTCTCAAGCCTTCAGGAGCGAATGGCCCTGACACAAATTGGTTATTGACGGCTGAGGCGGACGGCCTTACCGTGTGTGCTGAGTGCCTGAGGTGCCTTGAAAGGCTCGTCATGTCGGTTCGCACTTCGAACACAGCTCTAACTGTCGATTGACGGTGTCGCATCGGAGAACAATGTGACGTAGATCGATATCCACCTCAGGCCTGGTGATATTGCCACCAGCTGGCATGGGTGCGGTGCAACGATGTACTCCTTCTTCGGTCCTGCCCTCGATAACCTCCGACGCCTGGTCGGCCAAGGCCCCTCGCAACTGAGGCCCCCGCGGCGTTGGACCGTGCTTCTATTCATCGTATACGTGGGCGGCGACTCAGCCTGTAAGGCGTCCCTATCTGCGCCTGGCGCACTCCCGGCCATTCGGCTCCAGAACGGTATGCTCCTTGCAGACGCCGTCCCTGATGCCGATACGGTCGTCGTCGCGATCGTTGACCCTGCCTCGTGCCTGATGTGCGGATCAGCCATCGCAGGTTGGCAGCAGTGGGAACAAGAAGGCCGAAGTCGTCGACTCGTTATAGTGTTCGCTCAGGAGCCCAGGGCGCGAGATCGCGTCGAACTCGAGAGAGCTCGCCTCTCGACGAAAACGCCGGTCCTCCGGCAACCGCTATACCATACGCCTCGGCAGTACGTCGTTGTTCAAGGACAAGTCACAGACTCAGCTATTGGCCCCGAACGCTCCTTTTCCTTTGTTAACAAATATTTACAGCCCAGCAGGCGCGGTCCCGATACCAGCACGTCCACCAACACCAGGTAGCAGCAGGCCAGACCGGTCTGCAGGGAGAACGTCGCAATGCATACACGTCTTCGCTTACTCATGGCACTCTCCGCGCTGGCCCTGACCAGTGGAGTTACGACTATCGCCAGCGGACAACCGAATCAGTGCAGGCTTGGGATCTTCATGGTGTGCAATAGCAATATCTCACCCTTCTGCGGAGCATGCGTCTAGCAGGTTGAAATCGATTGCGTTGGACCGGGGTCGCGCCTAGCTCCAACCGTCGTGGAGTCGCCGATGAGACACCTACTCCTCTCCATCTCGTTGCTTTCCGCGTGCAACGGTGATCGCCCTCGTTCAGCCGCGCCGTTGGCGGGGTCCCCGACTCTGACACTTCGCGACTCGACCATTCTCTCGGAGCGGGAGGGAGACTTTGTTGGCCGACCGAGCCCCAAGTTTTCAGTAACGGACGCGAACGTCGCGGTCGCGGACGAGTTCAGCGGCAAGCTAAGACTCTTCGATAGGCACGGCGCGGCAGCGGGGACGTTTGGTCGCATTGGGTCCGGCCCCGGCGAGTTTCGAGTAATTGGGCCCGCAACCGTCCTGACGGATTCCTTCATCGTCCAAAGCGCTGCTGAGCGCAAGCTGGAGGTCTTCAGCCGGGCGACAGGTCGATCCCTGGGGTCAGTGCACTACCAGGGTTTCGTGACCGGAGCATCGCTCGATGGCGACCGACTGTGGCTCGCCAACTTCGATCCGATTTCCCGACGAGGGGTTCTGGTCGTAGACTTGGCGAAGCTCATTCAGAGCGCTGGGCGAGAGGAAGGTCCTCCCCTCGCAAGCTCATTCGTCCCACTCCCGAATGAGTATGCGACCTACCCGGGCCTGGGATTGTACAATGTGGCATCGGTGGCGGCGTGGAAGGACTCCGCCTTGGTGGGATTCGGGGGGAGTTCCGTTCTAACGGTGATCACAGCGGATGGGGCCGTCGTCAAGCAGGTCGTAGTGCCGGCCCGTCAGCGTCGAGGTGTTAGGCTGACGTCGCTGCAGCCCTTCCGGACGTTGAGGATCTCGACCAAGGTGGCGTTTGAAGCGATCTCGACCCTGATGGACCTATGGCGGCTGCCCGACGGGAGCTTCGTAGTCTGGTTTCAAGACAACGACGTGATCGCTGAACGAAGCGGAGTACCCGACATTGATGCGACCGCCTACCTCGCACTCCTGAAGGCTGATCTGTCGGCTGCGTGTGTTGATTCGCCGATTCGACTTCCAGGTGGCGGACGACCTCGCGTCACAGTGAGCGGAGGCAGAGTCTTTGTGCTCGATCAGGATGCGAGGAACGGTACGCCACGTACGCTAGTGCGACAGTACGAACTCTCGGGCACTGATTGCCTATGGTTACCCATGACAGCTCCTCAAGCATGAGATCCGCCGGAGCTGCAATCGCGGTCGCGGTCGTCGCGGTGTCTGGAATCCTCGCAGGGAGCAGCGCGGTTGTCGCTCAGTCGACGGTGCGAGGTACTGTCGTCTCCGAGGACGGCCGAGGCATCGCTGGTGCCGAGGTGGAGATTCTCACGATGTCGGCCAGAACGCGTACGGACATCGATGGCCGTTTCGGCTTCGACGACCTTGCCCGGGGCCGGTACACCCTGTCGATTCGCGCCATCGGATTCACACCGGTGCGGCGAGTGGTGGCGGTAGAGGAAGGGGATACGACAGCCGTAACGGTAGCTATGGTTAGAGTCGCGGTGACCCTGGACTCGCTTGCCGTGCGGGCAAGCCCGCCAGCGGAAGCCCGCAAGCTCGCGTCCTTCTATCGACGCCAAAGCAAGGGGTTCGGCCGCTTCATCGAACAAGCCGCGCTCCAGGCCGCCGAGCATTCGACTCTTAGCGACTTCTTTGCGAAGATCGGAGGGCTCCGACTCATTCGAAGGCCTCAGCGGTGTGGTGGCGGATTCGCGCTCGCAAGCGGACGCGGTCCGCCGGTCAGCTCGGCGGAGTGGATGGCCTGCTTTGGAGGTAGTCCCAGGGATCCGACGACAGCCTTTCCCCCGGCGTGCTACCTGACGATCTACATCGATGGACTTCGCGTGTGGGCCTGGGGTGGCAACGAGCCGCCAGACCTGAACAACCACACGATCGTGTCGCTGCAGGCGATCGAGATCTACCGCGGGCCCGCCGAGCTCCCCAGCGAACTTCAGGCAACCGGGTCGTCCTGTGGCGCAGTGGTGCTGTGGACGAAGTAGATCCTCGGCTCGGCCCGCCGAGGGGTTTTCCTGCGGCCCCGGCGGCGGGCTACCAGACTCCCATCTGGTCGCTGACGGACCCGATTGGCCGTGACCGACGGCGCTCAACTACTGGAGGAGCTGGTCGCCGAGCTTGGCAATCAGGCTGGGAGCGGTCACCGAAAGACCATTCGATCGCTCCATCGCGCCAACTGATGTTGGGGTGGTCGTACGAGGACGCCGTGATCTGTGGGCCGATGTCGAGCGACTGCTCCGGCCACGGCCCGATTCGCGGCCCGCCACGGCGCCCGGATCGTCGAGGGCTACCCCGTCATCCCGACGTCGGGCCGGGCGCCCGACGTGTTTCTCTGGACCGGCCCGCTCGCCGCCTTCCAGCGGGCCGGATTTTCCGAGGTCCTTCGGCACTCGCCGGTGCGGCCCATCGTCCGGCGCCGGGCCCGGGCGTAGCCGCCTAACTGTGCCGCAGTACCACCAGCGGGTCGGCCTTGGCGGCCCGCCGCGCCGGGAGCCAGCTCGCCAGCAGCGCCACCAGACCGAGCAGGCCGATGATCGTGGCAAACGTCAGCGGGTCTGACGGGCTGACGCCTTCGAGCTGGCTTTCGAGCAGTTGCCCCGCCCCGAGCGCCGCGCCACCGCCCACCAGCAGCCCCAGTCCCGCCAGCCGGAGCGCGCGACCCACCACCAGCCCGATCACGTCGCGTCGCTCGGCGCCGAGGGCCACCCGGACCCCGATCTCGCGGGCCCGGCGGTTCACGGTGTACGACATCACCCCGTAGATCCCGATCGCCGCCAGGAGCAGCGCCAGCACCCCGACGGAGGCCAGCATGATCGCCCCGATCTTCTGGGGCCAGTAGGGAATCGTGGTGAAGTCCGCCATGCTCCGCGGGTCGAGGAACGGAAGCTCCCCGCTCACCTCGGCAAACGCGGTCCGAATGCTGGCCGTGAGGTCGAGGGGATTGGCCCCCGTCGACCGGACGTGGAGGGTAAACGCCGCTGGCCCCGCGCCGATGCCGAGTGGGCGGAACACCATCGGCGTCGGGCCTTCGGTGTAGGAGTCGTACTTGCTCGTGGCCACGACGCCCACGATGCTCACGGGCTGGCCGCCCCCGATCCGGAGTGTGGCGCCGATCGCCGTCCGCCCGGCCAGGTACTTCCGGACGAAGGCCTCGTTCACCACTGCCACGGCGGCCCCGTCGGCCAGATCGGCGTCGCGGAAGTCCCGCCCGTCGAGGAGGTCGATGCCGGTCGTCTTGAAGTAGTCGCCGCTCACCAGGTTGAGGCCGATGTTCAGGTTCTCGTTCGGCCGCGACGCGTACCCGTCGATCGTCATGGCCGTCGTGGCAATCGGCCCCGGACCGAGCACCACGGCCCGCGCCGTCGCGGCGGCGTCGACCCCCGGAAGGTTGCGGACCCGCTCCAGGAGCCCGCGGACCACCGCCACCTGCGCACTGTCGTTCGAGACGCCGGAAAGCCGCAGGTCGGTGCCGACCAGAAGGACGCGATCCAGACTCCGCATTCCGGTGTCCATGTTCCGATACCGGTCCAGGGTCCTGACGAAGAGCCCGGCCGAAACGAGCGTCACCAGCGAAAGGGCCACCTGAGCCACCACCAGCGCCCCCTGAAGACGGCCGCGGGTTCCGGCGCCGTCGCCGATCTCGTCCTTGAGGGTCGGGACCAGCTCCGGCCGCGAGGCCTGGAGTGCCGGGACCAGACCGAACGCCACCGCGGCGCCCGCCGTGATGGCCACGGCAAACGCGATTACCCGAGGCTCCAGCTCGAAATTGAGGCCCACCGGGTACGGCACGGCCGGGAGGAGCGCCAGCATCAGATCGCGCCCCCAGAGCGACACGAACACGCCGAATGCCCCCGCCACCGCCGCCAGCGTCAGGCTTTCGGTCAGCAACTGGCGAACCAGCCGCGATCGCGATGCTCCGACCGCCATCCGGACCGCCACCTCACGGCGTCGGGCAATGGCGCGCGCCAGGAGCAGGTTGGCGATGTTGGCGCAGGCGATCAGCAGCACCAGGCCGGCCAGCACCAGGAGCGCGCTCAGCACCGGACGCATCGCGCCGGGCGCGTCGACCGTGTTGTGAGCCCGAACCACCGCGCCGAGCGGCTCGGCCAACCCGCCGGCCGCGCCGACGCGTCGGGCCAGCGGATCCAGTTCCGCCGCTGCCTGCTCGATCGTGGCGCCGGGCTTGAGCCGCCCCACCACGCCGAGGGATCGACGCTGCCGATCCTGGAGGGCCACCTCGCCGTCGGTGGTCAGCAGGGGCAGCGTGGTGATCGGGACGTAGAGATTGAGATTGAGCCCGATATAGGTCCCGCCGAACCGGGGCGCCGCCACGCCGACGATGGTGTAGGCTGCGCCGTTCAGGGAAATCGTCCGACCGACGACGCCCGAGTCGCTCGCAAACCGCCGCTGCCAGTAGCCGTGGCCGAGCACCGCCACCGGGGTCCGGTTCCGCTCGTCGTCCATCCGGAGCAGGCGACCGATGGTGGCGCCGACCTGGAGATCCTCGAAGTAGTTCCCGGAGGTCAGCATGCCCCAGGCGCGTTCGGTCGGGCCCGAGCCGTCGCGGATCCCGACCTGCATCATCTGCCACGCGGTCAGGTCGACGGTCCCGGCGCTTTCGCGCCAGTCGTGGAAATCCGGCCACGACACCGACCAGGTGCCGCCCTCGGGCGACTTGGTGTCGGCCACGACGAGCCGCTCCCACTCCGGGACCGCGGGGAGCGGATCGAGCACCATTCCCTGAAGCCAGGTGAACACCGTGGCGCTCGCCCCGATCCCGAGGCCGAGCGACAGAACGGCCACCAGGGTCAGCCCGGGTTCCCGGGCAAAGGAACGGAGGGCAAAACGGATGTCGTGCCAGATGGTACTCACGAGAGCGACCCTCGGATGAGGAACTCCGGCCCGCCGGACGGTAATGCTGGCTCGGGCAGGATCGCGTCCATCGAGGGCAGCTATTGTGCCGCCGCCGATCGAGTCGGCATGCCGTTGTCAGGCCTGGACTTGGGGGCCCCGAGGATAGCCGGTCTCTCTCCGGGATGTTCCCATCGTTGGGATCAGTCCATCCCGAATCCGGACGCCTCGGACGCGCGGGTTCACCACCCAATCGCTTCCAGCCCGCGCTGCCACGGCAGAATCTCGACGCCGTCGATCCGCTTCGCCTCCCGTCCCAGATACCAGACCATCGGCCGGTGCCGCTTCCCGACGTAGTCGGCGAATCGCTTGAGGCCGCGAAGGTCACCCTGGCCCACGGTGCGAGACGCCTTGGCCTCGATCGCGATCAGCTCGCCCGATCGTTCGAGGATGAAGTCGACTTCGGCGCCGTGCTCCGTCCGGAACGTCGACAACCGGACCGTCTGATCGAACGCCGCGGCGCTGTGAACCAATTGGGAAAACACCAACTGCTCGAACAGCCGCCCCACCCGGTCGGCCGAGGCGGCGAAGCTGCCGAGCAGACCGTTCATGACGCCCGGATCGAAGAAGAAGAACTTCGGATGCTGCACCAGCCGTCGGGTGGTGCTTTTCGCGAAGGACTCGGCCCGGTGTACCAGCAACGTGTCTTCCAGGACCTCGAACCACCGACCCGCGGATTGGCGCGGCACCATCGCGGCCTGGGCCACCTTCGCGAGGTCGAGATGGAGCCCGGCCCACTCGCCGATCGCGGTCAGGAACCGGGCAAAGCCCTCGAGGTTGCGGCTCAAGCTCTCCGCCTGCACCTCCTCGCGCAGGTACACGGCGGCGTAGGTCGAGAGGGTCTTTTCTCGCTCCGCGGCATCCGGCTCGGTGAGAATCCCGGGCAAGGTCCCGTGCTGCATGGCGGCGGTTGTGTCGAGGTCATGGCCAAGCTCGGCACTCACCAGCGGGCCGAGCCGGTAGGCATGGATCCGGCCGGGCAGGAGGTTCACTTCGCCACGCCGGAGCTTCCGCGCGCTCGATCCGGTCAGGAGGAACCGTAGGCCGTGACCCGGACGGTCCAGGAGCGACTGGACCGTGTTGAGGAGGCTGGGAATCCGCTGGATCTCGTCGATGAAGATGGCGCGGGTCCCGCTGGCCGAGAGGGCGCCCAACCGAGCTTCCAACTCGCCCGGATCGCGTGCGAACGCGAGGTACGTGGGTTCGTGGGCCAGATTGATCTCGAGCCCCGGCGCCAGTTCGCGGATCAGCGTGGACTTCCCGACCTGGCGGGGGCCGAGGAGCAGGATGCTCTTCGAGGAACGCCGAAGGGTGCCGAAAAGGCGGCGATGTATCATGCGGTAAATATACCGCTCATTTTTACCGCACGCAAACACCTGATGGGCCGGCCCTCCGCCGCCGTTCCCCCGATCGGTGATTCGGTTCGTCCGCCCAGTGACTCGTCTCGCCGCTCGCGAGACCGCGCCTATTCAGCGGATGTCGCTCCCAGCGAAACCCGACTCTACCAACGTGCCGGCCTTCTCGCGCCCCCCCAGCCGGCTGGCTAGATTTGGGGATCGGACCGCCGCCGGCCCAGCCCGGCCAATTCTCGAACCCGCACCACCGAGCCCCCTGATGGCGACTCGCACCTCCGCTCGCGCCAAGTCGTCGGCGCGCCTGGAAAAAGCCGACCTCCTCGAGATGTACAAGACGATGCTCCTCTCCCGGCGCATCGACGACAAGGAGATCCAGCTCAAGCGCCAGAACAAGATCTTCTTCCAGATCTCCGGCGCCGGGCACGAGGGCGTCATGACGGCCGCCTCCAAGGTGTTCCGGGCCGGACACGACTGGTTCTACCTCTACTACCGCGATCGGGCCCTCTGCCTCGGCCTCGGCATGACCGCCACCGAGATGCTCCTCTCGGCCGTCGGTGCCGCCGACGATCCCAACTCCGGCGGCCGCCAGATGCCGTCGCACTGGGGCCATCGGGACCTCAACGTCGTCAGCGTGTCGAGCCCCACCGGCACCCAGTTCCTCCAGGCCGTCGGCGCCGCCGAGGCCTGGCTCCGGATCAGCAACAACGACGCCATTCCCGATCGCGACAACCTGATCAAGGGCGACGAAGTCGTCCTCTGCACCACCGGCGACGGCACCACCAGCGAGGGCGAGTTCTGGGAGTCCCTCAACACGGCCTGCAATCTGAAGCTCCCGGTCGTCTACCTGGTCGAGGACAACAAGTACGCCATCTCGGTTCCGGTCGAGGTCAACACCGCCGGCGGCTCGATCTCCAAGCTGGTCACCGGATTCCCCGGCCTCTTCATCCAGGAGGTCGACGGCTGCGATCCGCTCGCCTCCTACGACGTCCTCCTCAAGGCGGCCGACTACGCCCGCCAGCGGAAGGGCCCGGCGCTGGTCCACGCCCACGTCATCCGCCCCTACAGCCACTCGCTCTCGGACGACGAGGTCAACTACAAGCCGACCGCCGAGCGGGAGGAAGAGGCGGCTCGCGATCCGGTCTTCGCGTTCCCGAAGTACCTGGTGGCCCAGGGCATCGCCACCGAGCAGGAAATCGAGCGGATCCGGCAGGAGGTCGAGGAAGAGGTCGAAGTCGCGACCGCCACCGCACTGGCCTCGCCCCAGCCGGCCACCAGCACCATCTACGACTTCGTCTACTCGCCCGACGTCGACCCGACGTCGGAGCAGTTCGACACCGAGGACGATCCCAAGTTCTCCGGGGAGCCGACCACCATGGTCGACCTCCTCAACGTCTGCATGAAGGACGAGATGGCCCGCGATCCGCGGATCGTCGTCTTCGGCGAGGACGTCGCCGACGTGAGCCGCGATCAGCATCTCGGTCAGGTCAAGGGCAAGGGCGGCGTCTTCAAGGTGACCTGGGGCCTCCAGAAGGCCTACGGCTCCAATCGGGTCTACAACTCGCCCCTCGCCGAGGCCAACATCGTCGGCCGCGCCATCGGACTCGCCACCCGCGGAATGAAGCCGGTGGTCGAGATCCAGTTCTTCGACTACATCTGGCCCGCCTACATGCAGCTCCGCGACGAGCTGGCCATTCTCCGGTGGCGGTCCAACAACGCCTGGCCCGCGCCGGTCGTTGTCCGCGTCACTTACGGCGGCTACCTCAAGGGCGGGGCGCCGTATCACTCCCAGACCGGTGCCTCGATCTTCACCGCCATCCCGGGGCTTCGGGTGGTGTGCCCGGCCACCGCGCTCGACGCCAACGGCCTCCTCCGCACCGCCATCCGGTGCGAGGATCCGGTGCTGTTCCT
>CADEGB010000056.1 GCA_902826755.1 uncultured Gemmatimonadota bacterium | reverse complement strand
CGCCGACGGCGCGCTCTCCAGCGTCGCGGCCGGCGGCGGCGCGCCGAGTCGCGTGGGCCCGATCCTGGCCGGGGCCAGTCAGTTCCGGCGGTCGCCCGACGGACGGATGTTGACCTACGTCAAGAGCGTGCCCGGCGGGAACGACATCTTCGGGTGGGATCTTCAGGCCAACGCCGAGCGGCGGATCAGCGCCCTCGCGGGGCATGTCCGGTCCTATTCGTTCTCGCCGGACGGCCGGAGTATCGCGCTCGCCAATGACCGGAACGGCAGCGAGGACATCTGGGTCGTCACGGTCGACGATGGAGCCGCCAGCCGGATCACATCGAGCCCCCTCTACGAGGTTTTCCCCTCGTGGACACCGGATGGCCGGGTACTCTATACCCGACTCGACTCCCGCTGGATCGACCACGACGTCTTCGAGATCGCGGCGACGGGTGGAACGTCCCGGCCGGTCCTGGTCGATCGGGACTTCTTCGACTACCGGCAGGGAGCCGCGTTTGGCTTCGTGCGCACTTCCCCGGACGGGAAGACCCTGCTGTTCCGGTCGCAGCGGAGCGGATGGGCCAACTATTGGATCGCCCCGCGGGCCGGGGGCGCGGCGCGGCCGCTGGCGGCGGAGGCGGCCGATCAGAGCGACGCCCGCTGGTCGCCCGACGGGAGCCAGGTGCTGTTCCTGTCGATCAGCAACGGCGCGCAGAGCCTCAAGGTGGCGCCGGCCACTGGAGGCGCCGCTCGGACCCTGGTGGCACCGACCATCGGGATGGTCACCCGGGCCGAGTGGTCTCCCGACGGCAACCGGATCTCCTACGGGTTCGGCACGCCCACCCGGGCGCAGGACCTCTACGTCGTGGCCGCGACGGGCGGGACACCGACCCGGCTCACCACCACGGAGCCCGCCGGCGCCACCCCCGCCGATCTGGTCGAGCCCGAGAAGATCAGCTGGAACAACGAAGGGCTCACGATCAACGCTTATCTGTATCGGCCCCGCCAGTCCGGATCCGGCGACAAGGCCCCCGTGGTCATGCTGGTGCACGGCGGACCGACCTCGCAGTTCAGCGACAACTACCAGCTCCAGGCCCAGTTCTTCGCGAGCCGCGGCTACGTGGTCATCGCTCCGAACGTGCGGGGCAGCTCGGGGTACGGCAAGCGGTTCGAGGATCTCAACAACCGCGACTGGGGTCATGGTGACCTGCGTGACGTCCTGGCCGGGGTGGCGTGGGCCAAGCGGCAACCGTACGTCAACCCGGACAAGATCGGCATCACCGGGGTCAGTTACGGCGGCATGTTGACGATGTACGCGATCTCCTTTGCGCCGGGGGTGTTCCAGGCGGCGATCTCCCAGTCCGGTTATGGCGACGTGAAGGACTTCCACACCATCGTACCGGTGCTGCAGCACAGCCAGCTCCTCCACTACGAGCTCGGTCGCTGGCCGTCGACCCCCGCCGTCGAGGCGGTCTACCGGCGGAGTTCTTCGATCCTCAAGGCCAAGGACGCCACCGCGCCCGCGTTCATTCTTCACGGGTACGGACTCGACGTCCTCGACACGGACTACGCCGCCTGGAAGTACGCCCGGGAATTGGCCAAGCACTCCAAGGTGGTCGAGTACAAGGCCTACCCGGGCGAGACGTACTACGTGTATGGACGGGAGAACACCAAACAACTGCTCCAGGACATGCTCGGCTTCTTCGACCGCTATCTCAAGGACCGGTCGGTGGACCGGAGCGGTCCCTGATCGCGGTCAGCGCTCGGCCGCAGCCTTGAGGTTGGCCAAACCAGCCTCGAAGTCCTTGCCGATCATCTGATCCATGTTCATGAACAGGCCCATGAGCTTGCCCATGAACGAATTGGCGCCGGTCATCTTCCAGACGATGTTGGTGCCGGTGCCCACGGACGCCAGCGTGAATTCCGTCACGTTCCTGGCCTCGAACGGGGCCAGGAAGTGGAGGTCGATGACGACCGTCGTCGGCGGCGTCGTTGCGGTGATCTCCATCCGGCCCCGTCCCACCTTCTTGTTGCCGGCCCACTCATAGATCGCCCCCGGTCCGCTGGCGGCGCCGCTGTGGGTTCGGACCAGCGCGGGGTCGAGTTTTTCCCAGGGAGACCAGGCGGTCCATTCCCGGAAGTCGTTCAGGAGCGGGAACACCTTGGCCGGCGGCGCGTTGATGATCGCCGACCGGCGAATCTCGAACCTGGCCGGACGGGTGGCGACGAAAAGGAGGAGCGCGAGGGCCGCGCTGGCGACGACGATCAACGCCGTGGTCATGGGGACCTTTGAAGAGGGTTGATCCGCAAGGATATCCCCCGATCGGGCCGGTCGCCATCAGCTGGCCGCCGGCTCCCGAATCGAACGGTCACCCTCATCGCGGCGGGGCGGCCGCGCGGACCGGCCGGCCGGGAAGCGCTCCACTCACCAGCCGACCGTCGCGCACCACGAAGGTCCCGTTCACCAGCACGTGCGAGATCCCGACCGACGTCAGCGTTGGCTCGGTGAACGTCGCCCGATCGATAATCGTGGTCGGATCGAAGATCGTCAGGTCGGCATCGGCGCCGACCTGGACCCGACCCTTCCGCGCCATGGCCGGCACGTGGGCCTCGAGCCGGCGCGCCGGAAGGATGGTCATCCGCGCCACCGCGTCGTTCAGGCCCAGCAGCTTTCGCTCCCGGACGTAGCGACCGAGAATCCGGGCGTAGGTACCGGCCCCACGGGGGTGCCCGGTGCCGTTGACGAACGGCACGCCATCGCTCGCGATCATCACACCGGGATGCTGGATCGCGCGGTCGACGTGCTCGTCCTTCATCATGTGAATCACCACCCACCCGCCCTGACGGCGATACCGCTCGAAGCTCTCTCGAGTCAGCCGCTCGCCCGTCAGCGGCCAGGCCAGGTCGGAATAGTCGAGACGCAGGTTGGCCTGCCAGCCCGGGTTGAACATCGCTGATTCGAGCCGGGTGGAGCCGGCGGTGTAGGGATACACCTCGGTGGTGACGTCCTGGCCGCCGGCGCGGGCCGAGTCGAGCAACGCCAGCGCCTCGGGAAGGTCGCCTAACGAGCTGCTGGCGATGTGCACCACGTGCAGGGCCGCCCCGGCGTCGTGCGCCGCGGCGACCGTCTCACGAATGGCACCGATCCCGAACGCCCGGGTATGTACGAACACCGGGACGCGCCGATCGGCTGCGACACGGAAGAGTTGGCCGATCTCCTCGGGCGTGGCACCCGGCGAGTAGTTGATCCCGAACCCGACGCCCAGCGCGCCCTCGTCGAGCCCCTGACGGATGGTGCCTCCGAGCGCTTCGATCTGGGCGGCGCTCGCCGCCTGGTTGGCGCCGGCCGGCATCGGTCCGAGACCCGCGACGACCCCGGGGTTGGTGGCCCCGTGGAGAACTTCGATCCCGTCATGGAAGACGAAGAACCGGGCAGGACGGTGCCCGACGGTGGCGCCGAAGTTGAGTGGCGCCTTCCCTTCCCGGGAGGCATACCACTTGGCCACCGGGAACACCCCAGCCTCCATTTCGAGCGCCGTGGTGACCCCATCCTGGGCCTGGAGTTCCATGTCTTCGCGGGTCTGTCCATGAGCATGCAGGTCGATGAACCCGGGGGCGATCACCAGCCCGGTGACGTCGACGACCTCGGTACCCCGAAGCGGCGCGGCCGAGAGCGCGGCCACGCTGTCGCCCCAGATCCCGACGTTGACCAGCGAATCGAGACCCGAGGCGGGGTCGAGGACCCGCCCTCCGGCCAGCACGAGGTCGTAGGTTGGCGCGGGAGCGCAGGCCCCCATGACAAGGGCGGCCGCGAGGCTGGCCACGGGAACACGGATCGAGATCGGCATTCGCCCAATCTAGGCCAGCACCTGGCGAAGCGTGAGATCGCTGATGGCGGTCCCCCTGATGGGCTAGATTCGACCCTGAACTCAACCTCGACGACTCCCGATGCGACGGTCCCTCCTGGGCGCGCTGTTGTTGGTCGGCATCACGCCGGGCCTCTCGGCCCAACGATCCTGTGCCAGCCTGACCGGGCTCCAACTCGGCGGCGCGGTCGTCACGGCGGCGGCCGTGGTGCCAGCGGGCCGGTTTACGCCCCCCGCCGACGGCGTACCGATGGCGGAGGTAACCCTCCCGGCCTACTGTCGGGTCGTGGGCGTGGCGCGGCCGGGGCCCGACTCCGACATCCGGTTCGAAGTCTGGCTCCCGGAACCGGCCATGTGGAACGGGAAGTTCCAGCAAGTCGGCAACGGCGGCTACGCCGGCAGCATCCCGACCGGCTCCCTGGCCCACACCCTGCTCCGCGGGTACGCCACCGCCGGCACCGACGACGGCCACGTCGGGATGGACCCCAGCTTTGCCATCGGGCACCCGGAAAAGGTCGTCGACTTCGGCCACCGGGCGGTCCACCTCACCGCCGGCCACGCGAAAGCGGTAATCCAAGCGTACTACGGCCGGCCGGCCAGGCGGTCGTACTTCGTGGGCTGCTCCGATGGCGGGCGTGAAGCCCTGATGGAGGCCCAACGGTATCCGGCGGACTTTGATGGGATCGTCGTTGGGGCACCGGCCAACAACTGGACCCGGCTGCTGACGTCGGGCGTCTGGAACTGGTCCGCGCTCACCGAGACGCCGGGGAGCGCGATTCCCGTGGCCAAGCTCCGGCTGATTCAACGGGCGGTGGCGGCCGCCTGCGACCGCCTCGACCGGGTGGTCGACGGCCTGATCGAGAACCCGAGGCAATGCCAGTTCGATCCGGCGCCGCTCCGTTGTCCTGGCGCCGAGCGAGCCGATTGCCTGACGGCCGCTCAACTCACGGCCCTGAAAAAGATCTACGACGGACCGAAGAACCCACGCACCGGCGAGCGGATCTATCCAGGCGCGGTCCCTGGCACGGAAGCGGTGCCAGGCAACTGGCAGCCATGGATGATCGCCAGCCCCGAGATGCCGTTGCCGTTGCTCGCCTGGTTCGGGACGACGTTCTATCAGAGCATGGTGTTCGAGAAGCCCGACTGGGACTATCGGACCATGAACTTCGATCGCGACCTGGCCACGGCCCTCGCCAAAGTGGGTCACGTGCTCGACGCGGTCGATCCCGACCTCCGACCGTTTCGCGACCGGGGCGGCAAACTGATCCAGTACCATGGCTGGGGAGACGCGGCGATCAGCGCGACCGGATCGATCGACTACTACCAGCAGGTGGCCGCCACCGTCGGGGTCGGCATCGGCGACTTCTACCGGCTTTTCATGGTACCAGGCATGGGGCATTGCGGCGGCGGGATCGGCCCCACCGACTTCGGCCAGGGCGACACCGGCCCAAGCGCCAACGATCCCGAGAGAGACATCATCGCGGCCCTCGATCGATGGGTGGAGCGGGGCGTGGCGCCGGATCGGATCATCGCCACCGGACTTCGACCCGGAGAGCCCGTCGACGACGGCGCCAAGGCCACCCGAATCACTCGCCCGATCTGCGCCTGGCCCCGGATCGCGCGCTACCGCGGTGTCGGCTCGAGCGACGAAGCAGCCAGCTTCAGTTGCGGAGAGCCCGAAGGAACACCTCCGGCTCGACCTGGTGGCGGGTGACGGTCGCGGCGCCCGGACCGCGTCCGGCCACCGCCCCGACGTGATCGGCGGACATACCAAGAGCGGTTATCCACCAGTCGGCCGCCGAGCCCACGTCGGCCGGGATCGCCACGACCGCGGGGCGCTCGGGATCGTCGCTGGCGATGGTGACGGTGTTGGGTTCGCAGCCGAGGCCCAGGCCGAGGCCTTTGAGCAGCGCCTCTTTGACGGCCCAGGTCCGGAAAAAGCGGAACCGCCCGACATCGGGATCCGAGGGCCACGTCGCGCGCTCCGCGGGCGACAGGACCCGTTCGAGAAGCGGCCCGACGTCGAGTCCTGAATCGACCGCCTCGACATCGATTCCGACCGGCATCGGCGCCACCGCGCAGGCCACCAGACCGCGGGTGTGCGAGAGACTCACTTCGAGGGGCCCCGACACCGGAGCGCGAACGATCGGCTTACCGGCCGGCGTTCGATCCAATTCCCAGCGATCGATCGGCACGGACGGATACCTGGCGCTCAACGCCATCCGGATCAGCCCGTGGGCCGCGGCGTAAAGTGCCCGGTCGCGGTCGAACGAAAAGCGCGCCAGCCGCTCCCGCTCCCACGGGGCCAGCCGCGGTTCGACCACCGCCACCAGGTCCGGCGCGGAAGCGGGGACCGGCAGCAGCCAGGCGTGGATCATCGCGGCGCCCGACCCACTATTTCGGCCACCCCGACTGGGGCAGTCGCGAAGCGATCCGGAGCGCGTTGCCGAAGTAGACCTTCTTGAGGACGGCGTCCGGGAGGTCAATCCCGTACAGCTTCCAGGATGCGTGATAGTCCCGGTAGTAGTCGAAATAGTCGTCCCGGGTTTCGAAGACCCGCCAGTAGTAGGGGTACTCCTCCGGTTGGAACGAGTCCTTGCCGAACAGGATCCGATCCTGGAACTTGACGAAGAAGTCGTGAGCCGCCCGCGGCTGGCGCCCGATGTCATAGAGCACGGCGCCGACCTCGGTATGCACGTTGGGCAATTCCTCCATCAACTTGCCGAGCCGCCCGAGGTCGTTCGCGTGCCAGCCCATGTGGGCGATCACGAACGTCGTCCCGCGATGCCTCCGGAGAAGATTGTCCCGCTCGGTCATCAGCTGTTCGAACGGGGGAAACTGGTCGGCGGGATAGCGCCGGTTCGGGAACAATGCCAACTCGAGCCAGCGCTCGTTCTCGAAATCGATCGGCTGCCAGAACTCCTGGGGGTCGGCGGTGTGAATGAACACCGGCAGTTTGAGGCGTGCCGCGGCCTGCCAGATCGGATCGAGCGCCGGGTCGTCGATGGCCAGCCTGGTGCCATCGGCCTTTTTGAGCGAGAGACCGAACCCCTTGCCCACCTCACCGATCCCGACCGCCCCGGCCGCCACGTCCGCCTCGAGTTGCGCGACCGCCCGCTCGGCCCAGCCCGGCCCGACGTTGCGGAGGTCGATCCCAGTCAGGAATCGGACTCGGTCCTTCATCGTGGCCGAGGCCTGAACCAGAGCGGTCTGCCGGACCAGCGCCTCACCGGGGACGTTGTTGGCGGCCACGATCAGCCGGACGTTGATCCCGTCGAGCGCCCGGCCCAGCTCGTCGAGCCCTTCGGCGCTCCCAAGTTGACTGGTGGGATGACCGTGGAAGTCGATGGCCGGGTACTTGGCCTTGGGCACCGGATGGGCGGGGGCCACCAGGGTCGATCGCGGTCGATAGTCGAGAATGCTGGGTGGCGGCAGGGTTGGCGCCTGGCAGGTCCGCGGCCGCACCTCGGTCATCCCGGGCGGGCAGGCCTCGCCGGGTTGAATGGTGACGCCCTGGTTCCGCCCCGGCTGGGCCATGGCGGGGAGCGCGGCGAGTGATAGGACGAGGAACGGCACGGCGGTACGACGGCGGACCATGGGAACTCCGACAGAACGGTTGCCGTAATCTACCCGCCCCTCCGCCACGCCAAGGCGGACCTGGCTTCCCACCAACTGGCAGGCGGCGGTGCGGTGGGACATCTTGAGGTCACCGGATCCTGTCGCCTTCGCCGTCGAGTTTTCGATCTCTCCTGCGACCCCGGCAGGTCCGCGGGGGTCGGCCCACCTGCCGGCTCGACGGACCAGCGAACAAACGCCCTGATACCGAGCTCCCATGGCACCAATCGACCCCGACCTCTGGGCCCGGCTTGGGCCACTGCTCGATCAGGCGCTCGAAGTCCCGGCCGCTCACCTTCCGGCCTGGCTTGCCGCCCTGCGGACCGATGATCCGGTCATGGCCGATCGTCTCGAGTCACTGCTGGCTCGGGAAGCTCGGCTCCGCGAGGAGTTGCCGGGCGCCGCCCGGGTCGAGGCGTTCCTGGGCCGAGGGGGAAGCGGGCTGGCCGGACAATCGATCGGCAACTACACGCTCAAGTCTCCGCTGGGCCAAGGTGGCATGGGCTCGGTCTGGCTGGCCCGCCGCAACGACGGTCGCTATCAGGGTCAGGTGGCGATCAAGCTGCTCAACCTGGCGCTGGTCGGCCGCGCGGCCGAACAACGGTTCGTGCTCGAGGGCACCGTGCTGGCCCGGCTCAACCATCCCAACATCGGCAAACTGCTCGATGCGGGGGTCTCCGAGATCGGCCAGCCCTACCTCGTCCTCGAGTACATCGAGGGCGAACGGATCGACGAATACGCGGACAACCGCCGCCTCGGGCCACGGCCGCGGATCGAATTGTTCCTGGCGGTGCTCGATGCCGTGGCCAGCGCCCACGCCAACCTGATCGTCCATCGCGACATCAAACCGTCGAACGTGATGGTGGCCACCGACGGCACCGTCAAACTGCTCGACTTCGGGGTCGCCAAGCTGCTCGACCACGGCCGCCTTGGTGGACCGGGCACCCTGACCGAGGAGGGCGGCCGCGCCTTCACGCCCGAGTACGCCGCGCCCGAGCTGTTTCTCGGCGAACCCGTCTCGACCGCCACCGACATCTACTCCCTCGGCGTGATGCTGTACGTCCTGCTGAGCGGCCGACATCCCACCGGAAGCCAGTTCGAAACGCCGGCCGCCTATCTCTTCGCCGCGGTCAACACCGACCCGCTCCGGCTCTCCGACGCCGTCACCCCCGGCTCGGACCCGCTCGACGACGCCACCATCCAACAGGCGGCGGTCCGGTCCGCCACCCCGGGCCG
Organism: uncultured Gemmatimonadota bacterium; assembly: GCA_902826755.1. Taxonomy (GTDB): domain Bacteria; phylum Gemmatimonadota; class Gemmatimonadetes; order Gemmatimonadales; family GWC2-71-9; genus SHZU01. The sequence goes on along the minus strand of CADEGB010000056.1, from coordinate 7,136 downwards.
GCTTCGGAAGCTCTACCACGGGGATCTCGACACGATTCTCGCCAAGGCCCTCAAGAAGCGGCCCGAGGAGCGCTATCAGACGGTTGCCTCGCTCGCCGACGACCTCCGCAGGTTCCTCGCCGATCAGCCGGTGGTGGCGCGACCTGACTCGTGGGCCTATCGGACCGGGAAGTTCCTCCGTCGCCACCGGGTGGCGGCGGCCGCCACGGTCGTCGCCGTGGCCGCCCTGCTGGCCGGAACCGGCGTGGCCGTCGATCAGATGCTCGAGGCCCGCCGCCAACTCGAACGAGCTCGGGAAGCCAAGCGGCGATCCGCCACCACCACCACGTTCGAAGCGCTCCTGTTCCGCCTCATCGGCCCCGGCAGCCCGCCGATGACCTACGAACAGCTGCTCGAGAAGGGCCGCGAGGCACTGGAGCGCCAGTACCGGCGCGACCCGCGCGGCGCGACGCAACTCGCGCTTCAGTTTGCCCGGAACTACGAACGCGATGGCCAGGTACCGACCGCACTGACCATTCTCGATCGGGCAGTCCGCACCGCGGACTCCCTTGCCGACCGGGGGTGGGCCGGTACGATCCGCTGCCGAATCGGGTACTTCCTCGCGAGCGAGCGCCACCTGGACTCGGCCACCGTGGTGATCGCGGCCGGCAGGCGGCAGCTGGCGGAAGCCCCGGCCGCCCTGTTCGATGGGACCGCCTGCGACGAGGCGGAGGCCACCGTCCTCGTCAATCGGCGCGGCCGATCCCAGGGTGATTCGGCCATCGCCCTCCGCCAGCGGGTCGTCGACCGGATCCGCGCCGATGGCGACACCACAGGCGAAGCCTACGAGCTGGCCTTGAACAGCCTGGCTCTGGCCTATCAGTACCGGAACCGGAATCGGGAGGCCCTTCCGGTTCGATTGCGGCTGCTGGCCTCGTCCCGGCAACTCGCCGACCCCGAGGTCTATCCGATCATGGCCTACAATGTCGGTTTTCTCCACCAGATGCTGGGCGAGTTCCAGGCCGCCCGCGATCTCTACCGGACCGCGTTCGCCGACCTCGCCGACGAGACCGTGGCTCCCGGCCTGGTCAGCTTGCTGGCGGTCGGCTACGGGTGGACACTGCTCGAGCTCGAGCAGCTCGACTCGGCAGCGGTCTGGTTCGATCGCGCGCTGGTTCAGACGCACGACGTGGGGCGGTCACGCGAATATCTCATCCATGGCCTGCAGCGCCACGTTTCGCTCAGGTTGGGGAAGCTGAACGACGCCCAACGGCATGAGGAAGCGGCCCGGCGGCTCGCCACGGACCCGCAGGTGGCTGGCAGCGGAGATCAGCTGTTGATCGATCGAGCCGCCGACATCGCCAGGATCCGCGGAGCCGGGCCGGAGGCGGCGGTTCGGGTCAAAGCGTCGCTCGCTTCCTGGAAGTATGGCCCGAACATGGGAGGCCCCGTGACCGTGGCCGTCCTCCGCGAGGCGGCCGGCGTCCTCATCGAGGCCGGCGCCTTCCGGGACGCCGTTCCGTATGCCGACCACCTGGTCCGGACCGCCGGCCCCGACAGCCTCGCGCTCGAACGGAGCGGCCTCATCGGACAGGGCCTGCTCCTCAAGGGCCGGGCCCTGCTCGGCACCGACGACTCGACCGCCGCCCGATCCCTCGTCCGGCGGTCGCTCGCGCCCCTCGAGTTCGGGTTCGGCCCGGGCCATTCCCTGACCCGCTGGGCCCGCGCGCTGGTCGATACTCTCGGGATCGAGCGTTAGGCAGAGGCGTCCTCGAAGTGTTCCTGCAGGAGCAGGCGGGCCTTCCGCCAGTCCCGCTGGACGGTCCGTTCGGACACTGACCGAAGCGCCGCGATCTCGACGAACGAAAAGCCGCAGAAGAAATGGAGGTCGACCAGCTCCGCCAACGGCGGGTCGAGTCGACCGAGAGCTTCGAGCGCTTCGCCGAGCTGCTCCAGGTCGCCGCCCCGCCCGGGGCCTGGATCCGCCTCGGCACCGTCGAGCGAGGTGAACTGGAACTCGCCCCCCCGCTTCTTGGCCTTTCGGTTTCTGGCGTAGTCGATGACCAGCCCACGCATGGCGCGGGAGGCGTAGGCAAAGAACCTCGGTCGATCGGGAAACCGCGCGGCTTCCCTGGCCGAGACGGCCAGATAGACCTCGTGGAGCAGAGTAGTGGCACCGAGCGTCACGATCCCGTCGAACCGGCGCACGTGCCGGCCGGCCAACGTATGCAACTCCTGGTACAGCGATGCGAACAGCCGGCCGGCGGCCTCCGGGTCGCCTGCCTCGGCCGCTCGGAACAGGTCGGTCACCGGCTCGGGGCCGGGGTCTCCAGGGTCACCGGACATTGGATCGTTGGTCAGAGTCACTCTCAATATCGAAGCGGAGGCGCCCAACCCGACAGCCCGAAGAGGGCCCCACCCTTTCCCCGGGAAGGGGCCAGTTCGCCAAGCCGACTGGCCGCCGGGTCCGGAGGCCGGCATCTTTCGGCAACCCATTTTCGATCGGACCGTGTCATGGTATTGCACTCGACCACCAGCCGCTGGGTTCTGGCCGTTGCGATAGCCGCGACGACCGCCTCACCGGCACCCGGACAGGTAGCCGGGCTCTCCGGGACCCTGGTCGTCACCAACAAGTCGATCTCCACCGCCACCATCGTCGACGTGGCCACTGGCCGAACCCTGGCCACGCTGCCGACCGGGCAGGGCCCTCACGAGGTGGCGCTTTCGTCGGATGGGAAAACCGCCGTGGTCACCGACTACTCGGGCCAACCCGGGCGGACGCTGACGGTCATCGACCTGAGCGAACGCCGGGTGACCCGGACCATCGACCTCGGCGATCACCGCCGCCCCCACGGGATCGTTTACCTCCCCGGTGACAGCCTCGTGGCGGTGACCTCGGAGGCCAGCGGTCACGTCATCGTCGTCCACGTGGGAGCCGGCCAGGTCCGCCGGGCGGTCCCGACCCGCCAGAACGGATCGCATATGGTGGGCGTGGCCGCGGACGGGATCCGCGCCTACACCGGCAACGTAGGCAGCAACACGGTGTCCGCGCTGAACCTCCGGACCGGCGAGTTCGTGCGCTCCTGGGAGGTGCCAACCGCTCCCGAGGCCGTCAACGTGACCGCGGATGGCACCGAGGTCTGGGTCGGCAGCAACGACACCGGCAAGGTGAGCGTCATCGACCCCGCCACCGGCCAGGTCACGACCGCCGCCGAGGGCTTCGGGTGGCCGTATCGGATCCTCTTTTCCCCGGATGGGAAGACGGTCCTCCTGCCCGACCTCCGGCGCGAGGAACTCCGGTTTCTCGATCGCGCCTCCCGGCGGGAACTGGGCCGGCTGTCGCTCCCCGGGGGCGAGCCCCAGGGCATCACCATCACGCCCGACGGTCGCTACGCCCTGGAATCACTGAGCAACCAGGGCCGCGTGGTGATCATCGACATGGCCACCCGCTCCGTGGCCGGCTACCTCTCGGTGGGCGAGACCCCGGACGGCATCGGCTACACCACCCGCGTGTTCAACCGTTAGGCGTCTTCCCATGATCACCCGCGCCGCGGCCTGCGCCGCCCTGCTCCTCCTCCCCGCCGTCGCCACGGCGCAGACTCCCCGCCGGCTGGCCGACGGGGTCTTCCTGTTGTCTGATCGCCGGGCCGGCGGCCCAGCGGGCTGGGTCGACCTCGGCGCCGACGTGCTCGTCATCGCGAATGGTGCCGCCGATCCGGCCGTGGCCGCCATTCGGCGCGCCAGCGGGAAGCCGATCCGGGCGGTGTTCGCGCCCAACGGAGGCGCCCGGGTCGGCGCCGGACCGGCGGAGCTCGTCCCCTCGGGCCGGGCCAGCGGCGGCGGACTCGGATTCCGCGGCACCATGACGATCGGGACTCGTCGGGTCGAAGTCCGGGAACTGGAACGAGCGGTCAGCCCCGGAAACGGGATCGTGTGGGTCCCGGACGCTCGGGTGCTCTTTGCCGGGAACCTGGTCGGCGACGGCGCGATCCTCGACTCGACGCGGACGACCGCCTGGCTGCGGCTGATTCAGCGCCTCCAGCTGCTCGATCCGGTGGTGGTGGTGCCGGGCCGGGGTCCGGCGGGCGGGCCTGAGTTGCTGGAACAGACCCGCGCGGCCCTGATCTCGACCCGCTCGGCTGTGGCGGAGGCCGTGGCCCGGCGCGCGCCGGCCGACGAGATCGCCCGCTCGGGCCCCCGTCCCGACCTTGCACGTCACGTGTTCCGGGAAATGGTCGGGTTGATTCCGCCCCCACTCATCGACGAGCTCGACCTCCGGCCAGGACCGTCGCCGACGGCGCGGACCCCGGGGTGGACCCGCCCCACGGTAGTGGTGATTCAGGACCTGTGGCCCGACAAACCGGGCCGGTTGGCGGAGCTGGCCTACGTGGCGCCGGGCGTCGAGGTGCGGGTGGTGAGATCCGCGGCGGAAGCAGCCGAGCGGGTGGCCGATGCCGATGGCCTCCTTGGCGGACTCTCCGGGGAGACGTTCCGGCGCGGCACCAAGCTCCGATGGGTCCAATTCCCGTCGGCCGGCGTGGAGGGACCACTCGCGATCCCCGGCTTTGCCGCGAGCCCAATCGTGCTCACCAACGCGCAGAAGGTCTACGCCCCGCCCCTCGGCGAGCACACCTTCGGCCTCCTGCTCGGCCTCACCCGTCGGCTCCAGGTGGCGGTCCCGCTGATGCGGAATCGAAGCTGGACCGACAGTCTCTTCCGCGGCACCGAGATGCCCGAACTCCGCGGCAAGACCCTGCTGGTGGCGGGCCTGGGCGGGATCGGCACCGAGGTGGCCACCATCGGCCACGCGATGGGCATGCGGGTCATCGCCACCCGCAACAACCGGACGCCGCCGACCGACCAGATCGAATACGTCGGCGGCGCCAACGAACTCGCCCGACTGGCGACCGAGGCGGACGTCGTCGTCAACGCCCTCCCGTTGACGCCCGCCACCGCCCGGGTCTTCGACGCGACGGTGTTTCGGGGCATGAAGCCGACGGCGTACTTCATCAACATCGGCCGCGGCGGTACCGTCGACACCGAGGCCCTGACCCGGGCGCTCGAAGAGAACCGCCTGGCCGGCGCCGGGCTGGACGTGACCCAGCCGGAACCGCTCCCGGCCGATCACCGGCTCTGGTCGCTCCCCAACGTCATCATCACGCCGCACGTCGGCTCGACCTCGGACTGGGAACGGGAGCGGACCTGGATCCTGTTTCGGGAGAACCTCCGCCGGTTCGTGGCCGGCGAACCGCTCCTCTCGGTCGTGGACAAGAAGGCGGCGTACTGATCGAATCCGGTGGTTCGGAGGGGCCTCCACCGGGGTCAGGCCCCCGGACCGGTATATTGGGCGATGCAGAACCCCTTCAGAGCACTCGGAGTCGATCCCAAGCTGGTCGCCGCGCTGACGGCGCTGGGATACGAAGAACCCACGCCGATCCAGCGCGAGGCCATTCCCCCGCTGCTGGCCGGACGCGATCTCCTCGGCCAGGCGGCCACCGGAACCGGGAAGACGGCGGCGTTCGCCCTCCCGCTGCTCCAGCGGCTGCCGCCTGGCCCGCCGGCGCCATCCCGACCCTCGGTCCTCGTGCTGGTCCCCACTCGCGAACTCGCGATGCAGGTGGCCGAGGCGTTCCACCGCTATGGTCGGGCCCTCGACGCCACCACCGTCCCGATCTACGGTGGGCAGGAGTTCTCCCAGCAGATCCGGGTCCTTCGGCGCGGTGTCCACGTGGTGGTGGCCACCCCGGGACGGGCCCTCGATCATCTCCGCCGCGCGACGCTCGACCTGGGCGGGCTCACCGCCATCGTGCTCGACGAGGCCGACGAGATGCTCGACATGGGCTTTGCTGAGGACCTCGAGGCCATTCTCGCGGCGGCGCCACCCAAACGGCAGACGGCCCTCTTCTCCGCCACGATGGCGCCCCGAATCAGCCGGATCGCGGAGCGGCATCTCGATCAACCGGCCCGCATTCTCCTGGCCCGGGAGGCCACGCCCAAGGGCGCCCTCCCGAAGGTCCGGCAGACCGCCTACCTGGTCCCCCGAGCCCAGAAGGTGATCGCGTTAGGCAGGGTCCTCGACCTCGAAGCCCCGACGTTGGCCCTGGTCTTCTGCCGGACCCGGATGGAGGTGGACAGCCTGACCGAGAGTCTGGCGGGTCGCGGCTACCAGGCGCTGGCACTGCATGGCGGGATGACCCAGGTGCAGCGCGACCGCGTCATGAAACGAACCCGGACCGGCTCGGTCGATTTGCTGGTGGCCACCGACGTGGCGGCTCGCGGGCTCGACATCGAGCAGATCAGTCACGTCGTCAACTACAACGTCCCCGAGTCGCCGGCCGCGTACGTGCACCGAATCGGGCGGACCGGGCGGGCTGGGCGAGCGGGCGTGGCGATTACCCTGTACGAGCCCCGCGAGCATCGGATGCTCCGGACGATCGAGCAGATGACCAAGCAGCAGATCGAGATCGCCCGTCTCCCAACGGCCGTCGACATCCGCGCCACCCGTCTGGAGCAGACCCGCACCGCGCTCCGCGAGGCGGTCTCCGCGGGGGAACTCGAGGGGTATCGCGGCATCGTCGAGTCGCTGGCGGAGGAGTTCGACCCACTCGACGTGGCGGCGGCCGCCGTCAAGCTGGCGCATCTGGGTGGCGCCGGCGCCGACCCGATCGACGAAGAAGAAATCGTCCCGATCGTCAAGGGCAAGCAACGACCCGGCGCGGCCGGGATGGCGCGGATCTTCGTGGGCGCCGGCCGCAAGCTCAACATGCGACCGGCGGACCTGGTCGGCGCGATCGTGAACGAAGCCAAGGTTCCGGCCGCGAGCATCGGCGCCATCGAGATCGCCGATCGCTTCTCCCTGGTCGAGGTCAGGGAGGAGGTCGTCGACCGGGTGGTCGAGGCCCTCCGCGACGCCACGATCAAAGGGAAGCGCCAGACCGTCCGACGGGACCAGGGCCAGCCGGCGCGAACACCCCGTTAGGCCTCAGGACCCGAAGCCCGGCGGTGCCTTCTCCTTCTGCGGCGACTGGAGAATCCGGCGATAGCACCAGATGACCAGGCCCCAGACACAGGCCAGTGACACGGACATGGTAAACCACCCGGCGATCGTCATCGACGGTTCTCCTGTTCGAATTGGGTTGGGAAATGGCGCGATCGGA
>CADEGB010000055.1:2954-15974 GCA_902826755.1 uncultured Gemmatimonadota bacterium | reverse complement strand
GGTCGATGGCCGCCAGGCCCCGTTCAGGGACGGCATGACCCTGGTCGAGCGGGCCCGCCTGTTCCTGGCGTTAGGCGCCTCCTCGGCCATCAACCTCGATGGTGGCGGCTCGACGGCCATGGTGGTCCGTCGCGACGACACGCTGCGAGTCGTCAACCGCCCCTCCGATCGGACCGGCGAGCGCCCGGTGGCCAACGCGCTCGCCCTGGTCCGAACCTGCCCTATTCGACCCTGATCGCGGCCAACGGGTCGACCCGGCTGGCTCGCCGAGCCGGGATCCAGGTGGCGGCCGCCCCGACCCCGAACAACAACGCCGCGGCCAGGCCGAAGACCACCGGATCCCACGGGCTCATCTGATAGAGCATGCCGCGGATGACCCGGACCACGCCCAGCGAGCCGATCAGTCCCAGCACCACGCCGCCCCCGATCCGGAGCAGTCCGTCCCGGAGGACGAGGGCACGGACCCGCTCGGGCGGCGCGCCGAGCGCCAGGCGAACCCCGAACTCGAAGGTCCGCTGCCGAACCGAGTAGGCGATCACGCCATAGAGACCGACCGTGGCCAGCACCAGCGCCAGGACGGAGAAGAACGCCACGATCGACATCGTGAACCGGTTCCCGGCCAGTTGTTCCTCGATGGCGTCGAGCGTCATCGCGGCCGATCGGATCCGGATGGCGGGGTGGGTTTCCCGAACCGCCCGTGACACATCCCGGAGGACGGTGGGATCCGCCACGCGGACCAGAATGGTGTGACCCGTTTCGCCGGAGTACTCCCGTTCGTACAGGTTGGGCGCGTTCTCGAACCCGTCGTTGAACCCGCGAAGGTCGGCGGTCACCCCAACGATCGTTCGCCACCCGCCGGTGCGCTCGTACCGGACTCGTTTCCCCACCACGTCGAGCGTGCCCCAGACCCGCCGCGCGGTGGCGGCGTCGATCACGAGTTCGGCCTGACCGGTGTCGGCGCTGAAGGTCCTCCCCGCCACCAGCGCCAAACCAGTCACCGCAAAGAAGTCCGGCCCGACCCAACGAGCCGGCATGATGGCCTTTGCCTCGGTGGCCGGCACCGGCCGGTCTTCGGCCAGGAACTCGCCCTGAATCACGCCGAAGTCCACCGGGCCGTTACCCGAGAGTGTGGCCATCGTCACACCGGGAATCCGCCGAATCCGTTCCGCCACCGACCGGGACATCTCGTCTCGGCCGGTGGGGTTCGGGAAGTCGCGCTCCCGCAGCGTGATCCCGACCTGAGCCAGGTTGCGGCCGTCGAAACCGAGTGGGAGGGAACGCTCTCGCACGAAGCTCTTGACGAGCAATCCGGCGCCGAGGAGAAGCACCAGCGTCACCGCGATCTGGCCGATGACGAGCGCCGATCGGAGCCGCGCCGCACCCCGACCATCGCCAGCCCGGCGGGCTCGGCCCACCACGGCCGTCGCCACGTCGGCACGGGAGATCGCCCAGATCGGCGCGAGACCGAAGACCAGCGTGGCCACCAGCGCCACGCTCACCGCCAGACCGAGGGTCAGTCCGCTCACGCGGACGTCATCGATGGTGAGGAGTGACTCCGGTCGGGTGGCGCGGGCCAACGCCAACACCGCGACCGTCACGCCGACCCCAGCCCCTGCCCCGAGGAGTCCGAGCAACGTGGACTCGGCAAGCAGCTGGCGGACGACCCGGGAGCGACCGGCACCCAGCGCGGCCCTGATCCCGAACTCCTGAAACCGGCCGACGGCCTGGCCCAGCAACAGGGCGGCGACGTTGGCGCACGCCACCAGCAAGACCAATCCCACCGCGCCGAGCAACAGACCCAGGGTGCGGCGGAGCGAGCTTCCGACGATCTGATCGGCCCCCAGGACGACGGCCGAGAATGACTTGGTCATCGGGTCGCCCGGCTCGGCGGTGGCCTTGTATCGCCCGTCGATCACGGCGGCCGCCGCGTCCATCGCAATCCCGGGCGCCACCGTCACCAGGATCGAGGCGTAGTCGCCCCGGGCATCGGTCAGGTCGTCCCGCAGCGGAAGCCAGATCTCGGCGTGGGCGCCACCGTCGACCGACGTGAGGTCGAATCCGGGCCGGAGCACCCCGATGATGGTGGCGACACTGCCGTCGACGCGGATCGAACGGCCCACGACGTCGGCCGCGCCGCCAAACCGCGCCTGCCAGGTGCGGTGAGCCAGAACCGCCGTCAGGGGCGCGGCGGCCGCGCTGTCCTCGGTCAGGAACGCCCGGCCAAGGACGACCCGCGCGCCCAGCCGTTCGAGCAACGCGGGCGACACCATCCGGACCGCCAGCATGTCCGTTCCGTCGGCAAAGTCGACGGCCAGTTCCTGAGATCGGAACGCATCGACCCGTTCGATCCCGGGTGCGCCCACGATGGCCTCGCGAATCCGCTTGTTCGGAGTGATGCGCATCGTGTGCTCGCCGCCCCCGGTGGCCAGCCAGAGCTGCCCGAGTCGATCGGCGTTGGGATAGGGGAGCGGGCGCAACGCCAGTCGGTCGAACAAACTCACCATCGCGGTGGTAAGCCCGATGCCGAGGCCGAGGACCAGGATGGCCACCAGCGCAAAGGTCCAGTCGCGGCGGAGTTCACGCCCGGCAAACCGGAGGTCGCGAGCCAGGTCCGACAGCCAGTCGACCCGGACCGCGGCGCGCGCGGCGGCTCCGTCGGTCCGCACCAGCGCGGCCCGTGCCTCCCCGACGTCGCCGAACCGGCGGACCGCCTCAGTCTGGGCCTGCTCGTCCGGCACGCCGAGCGCCTTCAGCTCGTCGACGCGCATGGCCAGGTGGAACTCGAGTTCGGCGTCGACATCGCGATCGACGGCGTCGGGCCGACGCCAGGGAAGGCGGAACAGGCGGCGGAGTTCCCGGAGCATCAGGCCTCCGCCGCCTTGAGCACCGACAGGACGGCCGCGGCGTAGCGATGCCAGACGTCCGCCTCGGTTCGGAGCAGCGCGCGGCCCCGCCGGGTCAGTTGGTAGTATTTGGCCTTCCGTTTCGACTCCGAAACGCCCCAATCCGACCCGATGGCGCCCGAGGCCTCGAGCCGGTGGAGCGCCTTGTAGAGCGCCGCGTCCTCGATGATCAGGACGCCCCGGGTCCGGTCTTCGATCCACCGGGACACGGCGTACCCGTGCGCGGGGCCGCGGGCCAGGGATTTGAGCACCAGCACGTCGAGGGTGCCGTGGAGGAGGTCTTTCGGCTCCTTGGACATCGATTGGCTCCGCGAGGAAGAGGCCTCACCAGGTGAGGCGATTCCGGGAATATCGACCACACCAGGTGAGGCGTCAAGCCGCCACCCCGCGTTTCGGGTTGCCGGGCCGCCGGGCCGGGCGGATATTGCGGCACCTTCAACCCGCTTTGCGCCCCGCCATGAACCGATCCGTCGTATCGTCGTCGCTGATCCTCGCCGCGCTGGGCATCGGTCCCTTGGCCGCGCAGGCACCCCAATGGCCGGAACGGGCGGTGCGGCGGGACATCCCGCTCACCAGCGCGATTCGTCGCGCGTTCGCCGCCGGGACCCGGGATTCGACCGGGCGTCCGGGACCGCGCTATTGGCAGATCCGGACCGACTACACCATCGAGGCGGCGCTCGACCCGGCCACGTCGCGGATCAACGGCCGCCAGTCCGTGGTGATTCACAACACCAGTCCAGGCCCGTTGTCCCAGCTCGCGCTCCGACTCGACCCCAACCTGTTCCTGGGCAACACGCCGCAGTCGGCGCCGTGGATCCCGGCTGAGGTCACCGACGGGATGGTGATCGGGCGGCTGGCCGTGGATGGACGGGCGGTGGTGCTCGGTGGCGCGGGCCGTCAGGGGCCAACCAACCAGCCGCCCGCGGAACCGACGGCGAGCGGGCTCAACACCACGCTGGCGCGGATCACGCTGGCGAGGCCGGTGGCCGCCGGTGCCTCGGTGCGGCTCGAGGTCGACTGGAGCTTCAAGGTGCCCGGCGGGCCCGGCCAGGGACATCGGATGACGATGCGGTGGGCGGATTCCCTCTATCAGCCGACGCAGTGGTATCCGCGGGTGGCCGTATACGACGATCTCCGCGGTTGGGATCCCGAGTTGTACCTCGGCCCCTCGGAGTTCTACAACAACTTCGGCCGGTTCGACGTCAAGCTGACGGTGCCGGGAGGCTGGATCGTGAGCGGCACCGGGGTGCTCCAGAACCCGGCCGAGGTGCTCACCGCCTCGGCCCGCACCCGGTTGGCCCGGGTGCTGGAATCCGACAGCGTCGTCACCGTCGTCGGCCCCGACGAAACGGGGCCCGGGCGTTCCACCGCCCCCGGAGAACGGCTGACCTGGCATTTCGTGGCCGACACGGTCAACGACTTTGCCTGGGCCACCGCGCGCCAGTTCGTATGGCAGGCCACCCGGGCCACGATCCCCGACCGCGGCCGGGTTCCGATCCACCTCGTCTATCTACCTGACCGGGCCCGCCTCTTCGGCGACGCGGGAGCCATTGCCCGGCACGCGCTCGAGTTCTACTCCCGGCTCTGGTTTCCGTACCAGTTTCCGCAACTCACCCTCCAGGACGGACCGAGCGCCGGAATGGAGTATCCGATGGTGATCAACTCCAATCGGGGCGCCGCCGATCATGAAGCCGCCCATCAGTGGTGGCCGATGGTGGTGAGCAACAACGAGACCTGGTATGGCTGGATGGACGAGGGTTTCAATCAGTACATGAACATCCTCTCCGACGCGGACGCCGAAGGAAAGCCCGCCAACCACGACGGCGATGGTCAGTCGTACGGTCGGATCAGCGGCAACGAGGCCGAGCCGCCGATGATGTGGAACGCCAACTACGCGGGTCCCCAGTTCTACGGCTTCACCACCTACTCCAAGACGCCGTTGATGCTCTCGATGCTCGGCGGGATCGTGGGCGACAGCGCGGTTCAGCGGGCCCACCGGGAGTGGGGGCGGGCCTGGCTGTTCAAGCATCCCTCGCCGTGGGACTACATGTTCTTCATGAGCCGGGCGCTGAAGCAGGACCTCGGTTGGTTCTGGTACTACTGGCTCTTCACCACCGAAAGCGTCGACGGTTCGATCGCCAAAGTGGCGACCGTGGGGTCTCGGACGGTGGTGACGGTCAGACAGGATGGCCAGATGCCCTCGCCGGTGGTGCTCCGGGTCCGGTTCGCGCCGTCTGGCCCGCGGATCCGGCTTCCGGCCAACGCCAGCCCGGTCGACAGCCTGACGGCCGATGTCCGCTATCCCGTCGACGTCTGGTTCGGTGGGAGCCGGACCTTCACCGCTCGGCTCGATTTCGGAGGGCGCAAGGTCGAGAGCGTGATCTTCGACCCGCGATGCCGGTTTCCCGACCGGGACCCGAGCGACAACGCGTGGCCGCGATCGACGCCGTCGCCCTGCCCGCGCGGCTAGCACGGTGACGGGCAACCGAACCACGGGCCGGGCGCCGGTCTGGGCCCAGCGCAAGATGGTCACCTTGGCACTCCTCGGATTCGCGTCCGGGTTGCCACTCTATCTGACCGGTCGGACCCTCCAGGCGTGGATGCGAGTGGAGCAGGTGGACCTCACCACCATCGGCCTGTTCAGCCTGGTGGCGCTCCCCTATTCGCTCAAGTTCCTCTGGGCTCCGGTCATCGATCGGTTCGTGCCCCCGTGGCTCGGCCGCCGGCGCGGGTGGCTTCTCGTGACCCAACTCGGCCTCATCGCCGCCATCGCGTTGATGTCACTTCAGGATCCCCGGCGGGCGCTCGAACTCCTGGCGCTCAACGCGATCCTGATCGCCTTCTTCAGCGCGTCGCAGGATATCGTCATCGACGCCTACCGGACCGACGTGCTGGCGGAACGGGAAATGGGCGCGGGAGCGGCCGTGTGGGTCACCGGCTATCGCGTCGCGCTCCTGGCCACTGGCGCCCTGGCGTTCGTGCTGGCCGATCGGATTCCGTGGCCGGCCGTGTACCTCGTGCTGGCGGCTCTGATGGCCATCGGGATCGGCGCCACGCTGCTGGCACCGGAGCCGGTCGGCGCCGAGCCGCCCGCCTCGTTTTCGGATGCGGTCGTCCTGCCGTTCCGGGAATTCTTCGCGCGCGACGGGGCGACCCGGGCGGTGCTGGTGCTGGTCTTCGTGGTGCTCTTCAAGCTCCCGGACTATCTCGCGGCGAGCATCGCGACGCCGTTCCTCCTCGACACCGGGTTCTCCCAGACGGATATCGGGGCGATTCAGGGCGGGCTTGGCATCGCGGTGACCATCGCGGGTGCCCTGGCCGGCGGTGCGCTGGTGGCACGGCTCGGGTTGGGCCGGTCGCTCTGGGTCATCGGCCTCCTCCAGGCCGTGAGCAACCTCGGCTTCCTTGGCCTGGCGCTGGTCGGGAAACAGTATCCGTTCCTGGTAGGTGCGATCGTGGTGGAGAATTTCTGCGCGGGCCTGGTGGCGGCGGGATTCATCGGGTACCTGATGAGCCTCTGCAGCGCCCGCTTCTCGGCCACCCAGTACGCGCTCCTCTCGAGCCTGATGGGCGTCAGCCGCGACGTGCTCGTGGCGCCGGCCGGGGCGATCGCCGAGGCGACCGGCTGGCCGGTGTTCTTCGCGATCTCCCTGGTGGCGGCGATCCCCGGCCTGGCGCTCCTCCCCCTGCTGAGTCGCGTCCGAGTCGGCGAGCGGACCTGACGCTCACCTCAACGCCACGCGGGCGGCCGCGGCGCCCGACCGCTCCCGCTCATTCATAAGCCGACCGCGGATCCGCCCGGATCCGCGCGTCGATTGCCTCGGCGTCCTGGCCGACGATGACCCGCCAGTCACCTGCGTTCACCGCGGCGAGGATCGCCGCCGCAGCCTGCTTGCTCGACACGGGCTGATAGTCGGCAAAGAGTGAGTTGAACGCACGCCGCCACGATCGAGGCGGCGCAGGCATCCCTGTCCGGACGTGACCTGGCATGACGAGTACCGCCGAGACATGGGGAGCGTGCGTTCGGAGATCGACCAGCAACGACTCCGTGAAGCCCCGAATCGCGAACTTCGCGGAGGAGTACGCCGTGTGCGGCGATCCCGCCCCCAAGCTCGCCCACATCCCGTTCACCGAGGACGTGTTGACGATGACACCTTGATCCGCGGCCAGGAGCATCGGCAAGAATGCCCGGGTACAGTAGTAAGTACCGAACCACGACACGGCGAACGTTCGCTCCCACTGATCACGCGGTCCGGCCACGAACGAGCCGCCCCCGACGACACCCGCGTTGTTGAAGAGCAGGTGGATCGCGTCGGTGCCGTGCGCTTTGGCGACGTCCTTCGCGAACCGAACGACCGACGGCTCATCGGCTACGTCATGGACATGTGCGGTCACCCGCACGACCGGGTTGCGCTTCCGAGCCAGGCGAACCGCCGCGTCAAGGCTGCCTCGGTCGACGTCGCACGCGGCAACGTGGGCGCCTCGCTCCACCAACTGGAGCATGAGCTCGCGACCGATGCCGGACCCACCGCCCGTCAGCACGGCAAGACGATCGTGGAACGTCCCAAACCCAGCCATTTCAGGCCTCTTCTTCGTCCGACACGAGGGTCGGCGTGCATCGGACACCCATGAGAGACCGCCTAACGCCGTGTCAGGCTCTGGACCACGCTTCGGACGAACCGCTCCGAGGCTGACCCCCAGATCGGATCCAGTTCGGCCGTCGGTTTGGCGGCCACCACCTCGTCTTCCGTCATCCCCCGGGCCACCAGGGGCGCGATCAGGTCGCGGACCCGGACCAGCATGTCGCGGAACGCGGTCAGCTCGCGGGCGCCGGCGACCTCGCCATGCCCCGGGATGAGTCTGGTCTGGGGGCCCATCATCGCGAGGACGCGACTGCTCGAGGCGATCATCCCCTCGAGACTCCCGCCGCTCTGGAGATCGATGAAGGGATACCGGCCGTTGAAGAACGTGTCGCCGAGGTGGATGACGTCGGCGCCGACGAACTGGATGATGGCGTCGCCGTCGGTGTGGGAGTTGGGCACGTGCCGGGCCACGATGGTCTCGCCGTTCCAGTGGAACGTGACGTCGGATCCGAACGTGACCACCGGCAGCGCCACCGCCGGCGCCTGCTGGCTCCGGCCCACCACGTCCTTGAACTGGGCCGGATTCATCCTCCGGCGGACGTTCTCGTGAGCCACGATCAGCGCGCCGGCCTTGCCGAAGTTCTCGTTGCCGCCGGTGTGGTCACCATGCCAATGGGTGTTCACGACGAAGCGGACCGGCTTCGGGGTCAGGGCGCGGATGGCGGCCAGGATCTTTTCGGACAGGGGCGCGAACTGATCGTCGATGACGAAGGCGCCGTCCTCGCCGACCGAAAGACCGATGTTCCCGCCCTGGCCGAACAGCACGTAGAGGCCCGGTCCGAGCGCCACGGTCCGGATCTGGACGGCGTTCCAGTCTGGCTGCTGCTGCTGCGCAACGCCCGACCGGGCGAGGGGTCCAGACAGAGCCAGCGCCACGACGCCGGCCGAGACGACGAACCGCATTGAGGCCCCTGAGTTGGGAGTGGGCCTAACATTGGCCGATCGCGGCGCGATCGGAAAGCCCTCGGGGCCGAGCCACCCGAACGGGCGGGCGGACCCCGACCATTGCGCGGCCTCACCGGTCTGACTCCCATCCAATCGGGTGGTGCGCATCCCAAACCATCGCGGCTAGCTTCCGAGCACGATGGACGCCCTGCTGCTCTCGCGCCTCCAGTTCGGCCTGACGCTGGCCGTGCACTACCTCTTCCCACCCCTCTCGATCGGGTTGGGCACTTTTCTCGTCATCGTCGCGGTCCTCTGGTGGCGGACCGGCTCGCCGATCTGGGAGCAGGTGTCGCGGTTCTGGACCCGGGTCTTTGCCCTGACGTTCGCCATCGGCGTCGCCACCGGGATCCCGATGCAGTTCCAGTTCGGGACCAACTGGGCCACCTACTCCCGCTTCGTGGGCGACGTGTTCGGATCGGCGCTGGCCGCGGAAGGCGTGTTCGCCTTCTTCCTCGAATCGGGGTTCCTGGCGGTGGTGCTCTTCGGGCGAGACCGCCTGCCCCGCTGGGCGTACGTCGGGGCCACCGTGCTGGTGGCGTTGGGCGCGCACTTCAGCGCCGTGTGGATCGTCGTCGCCGGGTCGTGGATGCATACGCCGGCCGGCTTCGAGATCGTCGAGGGTCCGTTCGGGCCGCGCGCCGAGATCGTCGATTTCTGGGCGATGGTGTTCAATCCCTCGGCCATGCCTCGGCTGGCCCACACGATCGGCGGCAGTTGGCTGGCCGGGACGTTCCTGGTCCTGAGCGTGAGTGCCTGGTACTTGCTCAAGTCGCGCCACCGCGAGTTCGCCCGCGCGTCGATCAAGGTGGCGCTTCCGATTGCCGCCCTGACCGCGGTGCTCCAGGCGTTCGGGACGGGCGACTGGTCGGCCAAGATCGTGGCCGAGCATCAGCCAGCCAAGTTCGCCGCCCTCGAAGGGCATTGGCCCGCCTCGGCGCCCGGCGATCAGGTGTTGGTTGGCTGGATCGACGAAGCCAACCGCCGGACGGTGGGCCCCCGGATCCCCGGACTCACCAGTCTGCTGCTCCATGGCGACCCCGACGCCCCGATCAAGGGCCTCGAGGCATTTCCGGCCGAGGATCTCCCCCCGCTCCAGATCACCTTTCAAGCCTACCACCTGATGGTCGCGATCGGCATGGGACTGATCGGGTTGTCGCTACTGAGCCTCTTCCTCTGGTGGCGAGGGCGCCTCTTCGACACCCGCTGGGTCCTTTGGGTCCTCGTCTTTGCCGTGGCCGGACCGATGATCGCCAACGAGGTCGGCTGGATCGCGGCCGAGGTCGGACGTCAACCGTGGATCGTCCACGGCATCCTCCGGACGGCCGACGCTATCTCGCCAAACGTCGACGCCAGCCAGGTGGCTGGCTCGCTGGTGATGTTCGGCCTGCTCTACTTTGGCCTGCTGGCGGTATTCGTCTATCTGCTCAATGACAAGATCCAGCACGGGCCCGAGGAGGTCGACGGTCATCCCGAATCGAGTTCGTTGGCCGAGGCACTCCACCGGCACCGGGCGGAGGGGCACTGACGATGGAGGGCATCGATCTCCGGGTCGTCTGGTTCCTGCTCCTCGGCCTCATCGTCACCGGATACGCGGTGCTCGATGGGTTCGATCTCGGCGTGGGCATGCTGCACCTGGCGCTGAAGGGTGACGAGGAGCGCCGCCTTTCGATCAACGCCATCGGGCCGGTCTGGGATGGCAACGAGGTCTGGCTGGTCGTCGGTGGCGGCGCGGTGTTCGCCGCGTTTCCCGAAGTGTACTCGACCGTGTTCTCCGGGTTCTACAGCGCCTTCATGTTGCTGCTGCTGGCGCTCGTCTTCCGGGCGGTGGCGATCGAGTTCCGGAGCAAGCGGCCCTCGGCCCGATGGCGCCGGGGTTGGGACGTGGCGTTCGCGTTCGGCAGCACGCTGGCGGCGTTCCTGATCGGACTCGCGCTCGGCAACCTCGCGGCCGGCGTGCCGCTCGACACCACCCGGAACTTTCGCCTCGGTCTCGTCGACCTCCTTCGTCCGTATCCCGTGCTGGTGGCGGTCACCACCGTGGCGCTCTTTGCGCTCCACGGCAGTCTCTATCTCGACCTGAAGCTGGCGGGCGCGCCGCAGGAGCGGGTCAAGCGCTGGGTCCGGCCCCTGATGATCACCTTCATCCTGTGCTACGCGTTCGTCACCGTGGCTACCCTGTTGTACCAGCCCCATCTGGCCGACCGCTTCCGGCATCAGCCCGTCTGGTTCCTGGTGCCTGCCCTCACCATTCTCGCCATCGCCAATATTCCCCGGGAGTTGCACCACGGGCACGAATTCCGGGCGTTCCTCTCCTCCGGGGCCGCCATTGCCCTGCTCTTGTCCCTGGTGGCGATCGGGCTGTTTCCGAACATCGTCTACTCCGATCCGTTCCCGGAGCGGAGCCTAACGATCTACAACTCGGCCAGCTCGAACGGGACCCTGACGATCATGCTGATCGTCGCGGCGATCGGCATGCCGCTCGTGGTGGGATACACGGCCATGATCTATTGGATCTTCCGGGGTAAGGTCCGCCTCGACCGCCACTCCTACTGATTCGGCGCACTCGCCAATCCCCGGTTCACTTCAGCCGCACCAGTCGGCCTTTTCGCTTGACGATGTTCTGGTAGTCCCACTGGACGTCTCGCGCCTCGATCAGCCACCGCTTCAGCAGCCCCACGTCGATCTGGTCGGCCGCGGTGTACCGGGCCTCGGCCGCCTTGAACGTCCCCTCTTTCGCTAGCCCTGGCGTCCGGAACGACTGCCCGCTCCAGAAGAGAAGCCGGATGCACCCCTTGAGCTTGCTGTATCCCACGACTGGATTGCCGGCCAGGAACCAGACCGGATGACGATGCCAGATCTTGTTCTCCGCCTCGGGCAGGTGCCGGTCGATCTGCTCGGCCAGCAATCGGCAAATGGCTCGCTCGCTGGGCGGAAGGGTCGCGTGGTACTTCCTGGTGTCCGAGTGCATAGGATCAGGCCACTTTCCCGGGATGGGGGAACGCCGCAGAATCCGCTCGGTTGCGCCCACTCGACGGCCTCGGCTCGGCTGGATACTAGCGGGGTGCCAAGGGGTTCGGGATCGATGGCGGCCCGCGCCCCCTTGCGACCGGCAAGGCCGGGCGCGACCTTGCCTGTACCTCTCACACAATCCGCCCCGACCATGAGCTACTTCCGACCGCTGTCGCTCGGACTCCTGCTGGCTGCCGCCGCCTGCGGCCCCAAACCCGACGCCGCGCCGGCGGGCGACGCCACCAAAGTGTCGGCCTTCGGCGAGTACCGCGGCTATTCCGACTCGCTCTATTCGGAGTGGGTTCGGGAATCGCGGTACGTCACGATGCGCGACGGCGTCCGGATCGCAGTCGACATCATCCGCCCCGCGGTCAACGGAAAACCGGTCGAGCAGAAGATGCCGACGGTCTGGACTCACTCGCGGTATCACCGGGGCGCCGCGCCCGCGGCGGCCATGTTGGCGAGCAACGACCTGAGTGCGCTGCGGGGCGCCAGCCATCCGAAGGCCGGCGACGGCTGGCCCCTCGACTCGATTCCGCCCAAGACCGGCTCGCAGGTGGACGGCAACCCCAGCCTCCAGCGTTTGATCCACCATGGCTACGTGGTGGTGGCCGCCCAGGTCCGCGGCGGCGGCGCCTCGTTCGGTCGCTACCAGGGGCTCTTCTCCCCGGCCGAAACCCAGGACGCCTACGACCTGATGGAGTGGATGTCGAAGCAGTCGTGGAGCGACGGCAACTTCGGGATGTTCGGCGGGTCCTATCTCGGCATCACCCAGTACATGGCGGCCAGCACCAAGCACCCCGGCCTCAAGGCCATCTTCCCCAACGTGGCCACCTTCAACTTGTACGACGTGCTGTACGACGGCGGGATCTTCCGGGAAAACATGATCCAGCACTGGGGCATTCTGACCCGGGCGCTCGACGTGGGCTTTCCCGAACCGCCGGTCGACGAAGACTCCACCGGCGCCCTCTGGCGCCAGGCCCTGGGCGAACACGCCGACAACTGGAACGTCATCACCGAGTGGGGCGCCGCCGAGTACCGCGACCACAAGACCGCGAACTTCGACCTGGCCCGGCACGAGCCCAGCACCTACCTGAGCGAGATGAACCAGTCCGGCGTGGCCGCCTATCACTGGGGCGGCTGGCTCGACATCTTTGCGCGCGACGAAATGCTCTGGCTCGCCAACTGGCGGGGCGTCGATCGGGTGACGATGGGTCCGTGGTCGCACGCGGCCTTCGACAGCACCATGGGCGTGGAAGCCGGTCGGCTGATGTCGGCCGAACAGCTCGAGTACTTCCACCGCGAGTTCGAGATCGACTTCGCGATCTCCGAGCCCGGTCTCGGCCGCTTCCGCGTCAACGTGTTCCACCAGCGCGGCTATCCGGCGATGGTGCTGCGCTACATCACCGCCAGCATGCCGAAGCTCGAGTCGCTGTCGCTGCCGGAGACGGTGCGCGACCTGGCGAGCCAGAAGCGCGGCCTGATCCTGATGGTCGGCGCCACCGGTTCCGGCACGTCCA
>CADEGB010000055.1:0-2944 GCA_902826755.1 uncultured Gemmatimonadota bacterium | reverse complement strand
ATCGATTCCGGAAGGGCATCCGGAACGGCGTCGACAAGGAACAGCCGATCCGATTTGCCCTGATGGTGGACCCGGGCAAATGGAGCTGGGAGGAGGCCGCCGCGTGGCCGCTCCCGACCGTCCGGAACACCGACTACTTCTTCGGCGCGGGTCCTTCGGGCAGCATCACCTCCGTCAACGACGGCGTGCTGGCGCCGGGCGCCGCCGGCCAGGCGGGGTCGGAACGGTGGCTGGTCGACCTGACGACCACGAGTGGCAGCCACTCCCGGTGGGACAACGCGGTGGGTCAGGGCCGGATGATCTACCCGGATCTGGCACCTAACGATGCCAAGTCGCTCACCTTCACCACCGCGCCGCTCCCGGCGGACGTCACCGTCATCGGCCACCCCGTGGTGACCCTGCATGTCAGCTCCGACCAGCCCGACGGGGACTTCTACGCGTACCTGGAGGAAGTCGACTCCACCGGCTATTCCCGGTACGTCACCGAGGGCATGCAGCGCGCCTCCCTCCGGACCCAGGCCAAGCCACCCTGGGACAACCTCGAGCTACCGTGGTCTCTCAACCACAAGGCGGATCGGCAGCCGCTGAAGCCCGGCGACGTGGTCGAGCTGACCTTCGACCTCCAGCCGACCGCCACGGTCTTCAACGCGGGACATCGAATTCGCGTCACGATCACCGGAGCGGACGTCGACAACACCGAAAAGCCTCCGGTCAAAGGTCGTCCGACCGTGACACTGTATCGGGGCGGCGACCGGGCCTCCCGGATCTCGCTGCCGGTCCGGCCGTGAGCCCGATGCGCCGGATCATTGCGGTCGCGGCCATCGTCGTGGCATCCGCCCCGGTCCTCCAGGCCCAAGCGGGCCTCGACACGGTTCAGATTCGGACTCAGCCACTCGCCCCCGGCGTCTACGCCCTGTTCGGCGCCGGCGGCAACATCGGCCTGGCCGTGGGCGAGGACGCGGTGTTCGTCATCGACGACCAGTTCGCGCCACTCACCCCGAAGATCCTCGCGGCCATCGCGGCCCTGACGCCCAAGCCGGTCCGGTTCGTCGTCAATACCCACTGGCATTTCGATCACACGGGCGGCAACGAGAACCTCGGCCTGGCGGGCGCCCTGATCGTGGCGCACGACAACGTCCGGAAACGAATGTCGACGGAGCAGTTCATCCAGGCCATCAACCGACGGGAGCCGCCGTCGCCGAAGGTTGCGTGGCCGGTGGTGACGTTCGCGGAAGGCCTCACGTTCCATCTCAACGGCGACGACATCCACGTCACCCACGTCCCCAACGCCCACACCGACGGCGACGCACTGATCTACTTCGGCGCCGGCAACGTCCTCCACATGGGTGACGTGTTCAACATGTCCGGCCTGCCATTCGTCGACCGGTCGAGCGGGGGCTCGCTGCATGGGGTCATCGCGGCGGCGGAGCGGGCGCTCGCGATGGTCAATGACGCGACCCGGATCGTGCCGGGTCACGGACGGGTGGTTGGCCGGGCCGAGTTGCAGACATGGCACACGATGCTGGTGGCGCTCCGGGACCGGATCAAGGCGGAGATCGCGGCCGGCCGAACAGTCGAGCAGGTGCTGGCGGCCAAAGTGACCGACCCCTACCTCAAGGACTGGCCGGCCGGCCACGAACGCTTCGTCCGGACGGCCTATCAGGAGCTGTCGGGACAATAGCCCTGAGGGCGGCCGGCCTCCGGTCAAGGAACCTTGTTGCCCTGGACCATGGTGGTGCCGCCGACGGCCACGGCCGCCAGTTGCCGCTGAATGTCTTCCGTCGACAGCTGAACGTTGTTGTTGATTTGGACGTTGCGCTCGACGATCCCGATGAGGAGCAACGTCGTGAGCAACGGGTTATCGGCGATCGTCAACGTTTCTACGTCGATGCCCGGCAGGCGCAACGTTCGGAGTGAGGTGTTCTGAATCGTGATGATGGCGTTCGGACCAATCACCGAGGGACCGAGGGTCACCGACGACAAGCCCCTCCCGGTCAAGCCAAGCACGGTGGTAATCCTGCGGAGCGAAGGCGCCGAGACGACCACCGGGCACAAGGGGTGATCGTCGCTGCTTCCGAACAAGAACTCGACCGCGGTCGTGAGCGCCGGGAAGCTGTACGTTCTCGTCACGGCGGGCGAACACGTCTTGACGCCGCTACCGGTCACGGGCCCGGTCACCGTCGTCAACGCGGGGAACGAAAACGTGGTGACGAGGGGGTGGATCACCGGATTGAGAAACATGCCACCGACGCTGTTGAGGGAAGGCAGCACGAAGGCGGCCAGCAGGGGTTCCTCGATGCGCAGGACGTTACCCACCGTGGTGAGCGCAGCGAGGCCCCCGAGGGACGTCACGGCGTTCTCGACGACCGTCACGTTGCCCGTCACGATCCTGACCGAGCCGAGCCCGTCGAGGTCGGCAAGGTTGCGGTTTTGCGTGATGTCGAGGTTGCGCAATGAGAACGCCACCCCGGTCAGGTCCGCCAGCGTCGTCAGACCTGTCATGCCGAAGATCTGAACGGCTTCCCGGATCACGGTACCGCGAAGAGCCCGCAACGAAGTCACCAGCGGCAGACCTCCGAGTTGGAGATCGTCGATCTGGTCGATCCCGGCGATCCCAGCAAGGGTCGTCAGCGCCGTATTCTGTCGGATGTCGAGGAGCCCGACGCGTTGCAGCGGGATCAAACCATCGAGGTCGGCAAGCTGCGGATTGCCTCGGACGGCCAGCGACCCGACTTGACGGATCGCCCGGAGCCCACGCAGGGTCCGCAGCGACAGGTTGTCGTCGATCCTCAACAAGCCACCCACCTCTTCGAGCGCCCCCATCTCCGCGAGATCGGTGGAGGTGACGTTGCGGATGATGACATCGCCGGTCACCTTGGCCACGTCGGTGCTGGCCAGCAGGCCGGCCTGGGAGTTGATGATCAGGTTGCCGGTCACGATTCGG
>CADEGB010000054.1 GCA_902826755.1 uncultured Gemmatimonadota bacterium | reverse complement strand
GGGCTCCTTCCTGGCAAATCGGTAAGTCCCGATCTCGAGCGCCGTTACCCGGCCACCTTTGCCGATCACGAACCCGGCCTCGTTCCCCGAGGTCAGACCCGTCACCTTGACCGAATCGGTGAAGACCACTTCCTCTTTGGGGAGGAGGCCCTCGGCCGACAGGAACAGCTTGCTGCCTTCCCGCACCACCTGGATCGTCGCGGGAAGCGGCACCGTGGCGCTGTACGCCCCCACGAACCGATCGAGAGCCGTCGAATCCACGGCCACCGCCGCGATCTCGCGCGGCCCAGATTCAGGCCACTGATACTCCGCCGCGATCGCGAGCAGGATCTCCCGGCTCAGCGTCCCGCCGTTGTCGCCGTTGGTCATCACGGCCGCGCCCCGACCGAGTTCCGGGAAGTAGATCACCTCGCACCGGAATCCCTCGTTGGCTCCACCGTGACCGAAATGGAACGCCCGCCCGCTGCCCTCGAGCATCGGCCCGAGGCCCGACGGCGCTTGCTGAACCGTCAGCATCTGGGTCGCCATGGCCTGGGACAGGACCTTGGTGGACCGGCCCGCCCGGGCCTCGGTGATCTCCATGGCCCACTTCAACAAGTCGGTCGGCGTCGTCCAGAGACCCGCGGCCCCCTGCTCCGGATACGTATGCCACCGACCCGGCACCACCGAACCGTCAGGCTTGTGACCGGCCGCTTCCTGGCCCCTCAGTCCCGCCGCCAGCGGCTGTTCGTAGCTGCTCCGGGTCATCCCGATCGGATCCAGCACCAGCCGCTTGACGACCGCCGCGAAGGATTCGCCCGTCACATCCATCACCGCCAGCTGCATGACCGTCGTCCCACCGCCGGAGTAACGCCAGATCGCACCCGGCATGGTGTCGACCCGAACGGCCGCCGTGTTCGCCGGCTTCCGCCCGTCGAGCAACTCCACCACGGACGGCACCGAGTCGCCCGCCCCATAGCCGGGGAATCCATGGACCGTGAGGCCGGCGTTGTGCGAGGCGATCCGGCGGAGAGTGACCTTTTCTCGGCGGGTAAACCGGTTGTCCGGCAGCTTCCAGCTGGTCAGGAAGTCATTGACCGGCCGGTCGAGATCGAGCTTGCCTTCCTCGACCAGGCGGAGCATGGCGGTGACCCCGACCGGCTTGGAAATCGACGCCGCCTGGAACAGCGTCTCGGCGGTGACCGAATCGGCGGTCCCCGCTTCCTTGAGACCGTACCCGCGCGCCCAGACGATCCGGCCGCTGTCCACCACCGCGATCGACACCCCGGGCACGTGGTGATGCGCCAGCCGGTCGGCGATCGTAAAGGTGATCGGCGCCGCCCCCTTGACGACGATGGTGGGTCGGAGCGCCGACGTGACGGCCGCGGCCGCCGCGACGCTGGGATCGGCGGCCGGCGGCGCCGACCCCCCGCCACAGCCAACGGACAACACCAACAGGGACCACGAAACGAAATGGCGCATCGGAACTATCCTCCGGAACACGGCGACGGGACGATCCAAGGTAGAGCGCCGAAACCGCCGGCGCCACGCCCTAACGGCGTCGGCGGGACGGCGGTTTCGGGATCCGCCCTTTGACCTTTCGGGAGCGGTGGGGATGGGCCTTGGGAGATGGCTTCCGCAGCAGGGCCCCGAGCATCTCGAGCGACTCGGCCTCGAGGGGCGACTCCCCGCCCCGCGTCACCTGAAACCGAGCCGGCCGGTCGAACGAAGGCAGCTGATCTTCCCGGAGCCGGCGCGCCTGCCCCTCACGGAGCCGCACGCGGACGATCCCCTGCCCCCGATCGATGTCGTACTCGAGCGCCGTGGCGTCGCCCAGGAGATGGATCGTGGCGGGCAGGGCGTCGAGCCGGACCCGGGTTGGCAGATCGAGATGCTCGGCGGCGTCCAGTTCCAGGCGGCGCGCCTGAAAGTCCGCCCAGCTCGTCACTCCCTCGATCTGGGCGGCCAGGGCCGCGCGAACCCGGTCCGGACTGGCGCCAGCGGCGGTTCCGCCGGAGCGGCGCCAGTATTCGTCGAGTTCCCGAACCGCCCGGCGGATCCGTCCCTGATCCGGATGGACGATCGTGCCGTCGACGAGGCCGTCGATCATCGCGTCGATCGCCGCCGGCACCAACTCGTCCGGAATTCGACCCGACAACGCCTCCTCGGTCGTGTCGAGGTCGAACCCGAAGTAGGTCAGCGTGTGCATCACGGTCAGGGTCTGATGCTTCCGCGGTCCCGCCACTTCCACCCGCCGGCGCTCCCGGCGGGCAAACCGGCGGACCAGCTCGAAGGGGATCGTGGTTCCGTCGATCGACGCCCGCGGGGTGCCGAACCGGTCCGCGAAGAACCGCAACACGCCCGCCACCGCCCCCCATCCACCAGCCTGGGAACTCTTCCCGACCCGTGCCTCCTGGCCGTCCGCGGTATGCTCGTCGATGACGAGGTCGAAAGGCATCACCCTGGCCACCAGCTCGACGAACCGCTGCCGGAGGTCCTTGCTGACGTACGGGAGGCCCCGAGGCAGCCTGAGTTCGAGCGACCGGTACACCGACGCCATGCCCATGGCCGCGTTCTCGATGGCCTTGTCGCCGAGGCCGCGCTCCTCCGCCCAGTCGACGATCCCCTCCTCGAACAGGTGCCGTTCGAGCCGGTAGACCTCTCCCACCGATCCGAACCGATTCACCGCCTCGGCGTAGAGATTGTAGGCCGTGAGATGATCGCTCCCCGCGATGGCAACCCCGCGGAGATCGCGGTCCTCTCGGGTCATCCGATGCAGCGAATCGATGTTCGCGGCCACCGCCAGGATCGGGATCAAGTCGGGCTCCGCCTGGACCAGCAACTCACCCCAGGCTCGCTCGACCGGCATCGCTTCCACCTCGCGGCCGAAGTCGGTCAGGCGGCCGTTGGCCACCAGACCCCGATCCGTGAGCCGCGCCAGCGCCTTCCGATAGGCGATCCGGTCGAGCGGCACCGGCAGATCGAGGTCGCCGGCATCGACGCCCAGCGCGGCGCAGGTCAGCGCCACCCGCTCGGCGTCACCGGCCAACTGGAACTCGGGCGGGGTGGGCCGGAGATCCTCGAACCGGAGGGGCCGATCCGACAGGATCGTCACCTCGCCCCGCGCCACCCGACCATGGACCCGCCCCGCCATCTGGAGGATCTCGTTGGCGCCGAGATAGAGCCGATGCAGCACGTTCCGGCCGCGATCGACCACGTTGCCGTAGCGCGCGTCGTAGATCACCACCGTGTCGAGACCAGGCACGTTGATCGCCGACTGACCCGCCGCCGTCATCGCGAGCAGGAACGGCTTGGTCACCTGGCCCTCGAGAAACGGCCGGATCACCCGAATCGGCTCGCCGCCGTGATAGAACGCGGCGTTGAGGGTGGGCCACTTGGCGCCGAGTTCACCGGCCAACCGCTCCACTTCGGCCCGGGTCGGCACGAACACCGCCACCCCGCGGCCTTCCCGGATGTAGCGGCGGATGCAGCGTTCGTCGAGATACTCGCCGACGTCCTTGGCCATCACCTCGACCCGAGCGCGGAGCCGAGGATCGAACGCCGATGTCTCGAGGACGTGATCACTGCCGAGGTAACCCGCATAAAACGCGGGATCGACGGTGGCCGACAGCCAGATGTAGCGGCACCCGGCCCGCTTGCCGAGCGCCAGGCACAACTCGAGTTCGGCGGAGGTCTGGTGGATTTCGTCCACCACGAGCGTGTCGCGGCTGGTGATCAGGTCGTCCTGGAACCAACGGCGGGCGATCCCGGTCGTCACGATCACCACGTTCCACGAGGGCGTCTCGGGGGTTGCCTCTCGCTCCCGGTTCACGACGCCGTAGCGGAGACTCTCGCCCAGCAGCGCCTGCGCGATCGGTCGGATCGAGAGCGTCTTGCCGGTCCCGGTCCCGGCCACGATCCCGAAAGCCTTCCCGGCTCCGGCCCATGCCACCAGTTCGGCCCCGTGCTCCCGGGTGAGCACCGTCTCGATCTCGGTGCCGAGGGCCAGTTCGATCGTCTCGCAGGCCGCCCGGGTCGGCGCGATCACGATGACCCGACCGCGGGGATGCGGTGCCGACCGATACGCGGTCGGGTCGACGGGCAGGTGATGATCGCGGGTCGGGTGCATGGTGGGAGTCCCGGGCTGGCCGTCGGGAGCCGGGCGCGATGGCCCGGTTCCAAGACGCCGTCAGGCGGTCAGAGCCCGCTTGAGGAGCGCGATCTGACCGAGGTGATAGATGTCGTGTTGAAGGATCCCCTGGAGCGTCTGCCACTGGGCGAGCCCGGTGCCGAGGGCCGGGTTCCGCTCGTCGCGGACCGGGGCGTCGAGCACCGCATCCGGGCTGCCCCGCAGCTCCGCGATCAGCTCCTCGTGCGCCGCCGTCAGGTCGGCCAGCGCGGCGCGCCACGCGGCCCCGTCCCGTCCCGGTGCCGCCGGCCAGTCTCCTCCGACGGGTTCCCCCGCGGTGGCCCCGCGGAACCGGGCGAGCACTTCCCGCTTCCACCCGGTCATGTGAAGCACCAGTTCCCAGATGGAGTGGGCCCCTCGAACCGGCCGGGCCGCCGCCGTTTCGGCGGTGATCCCGTCGAGGACGCGGAGCACCGATGCCCCGTACCACGGATCACCCCTGAACGCCCGTTCGAGCTGGTCGACCAGCCGTTCGATCCGGGTCACGGATCGACCTCGACCACCATCTCGATCTCGACCGAGAGGTTGCGCGGCAACGCCGCCATCCCCACGGCCGAGCGGGCGTGCTTGCCGCGCTCCCCGAAGACCGACACCATCAGATCGGAAAACCCGTTGATCACCTCCGGCTGCTGGGCAAAGGTGTCGACGGAATTGACCATGCCGAGCACCTTGACGATCCGGCGAACCCGGCCGAGGTCGCCGATCTCCGCCTTGAGCGAAGCCAGCAGGTTGATCCCGACGTTCCGGGCGGCCTGATACCCCTGCTCGACCGTCAGGTCCTTTCCGAGCTTGCCGGTGGCCGTCGCGGTCCACGGCTGCGCCGGCCCATGCCCCGCCAGGAACACCAGGTTGCCGGTCCGGACGGCCGAGACGTAGTTGGCCAGCGGCTTGCCGACCGCCGGCAGCGTAATGCCGAGTTCCTTGAGCTTGGCCTCGGGCGAGGTTTGGGCGGCGGCGGGCACCATCCCGGACAGGGCCGCGACGGTCACGAACAGGAGAGCGCGGTGCAGCATGGAAACCACTCCAAATGGGGAGGACCATCTATGGTACACCGGAGCCGCCGCGATCCCAATGACGACGATTCAGCCCGTTCCCTCGCCAAGGATCATCCCGGCACCGACCGTGTTGTTGCTCGCCTCATCGATGAGGATGAAGCTCCCGGTGGTTCGGTTCCGCCGGTAGGGATCGAAGAAGAGCGGCACCGTGGTCCGGAGCCTGACCCGGCCGAGGTCGTTCATCCCGAGTCGCCCAGCGGCTTCGTCCCGGGAAAGGGAGTTTACGTCGAGGCGATACCGCAGCGACGTCACCAGGGCCCGGGCCGTCCGACTCGTGTGTTTGATGACGAAGGTCGACCGAGACGTCAGCGGCCGCTCGGCGAACCAGCAGACCATCGCGTCGATGTCCTGCCCCACCGTCGGGGCATTGTGGGGCCGGCAGATCAGGTCGCCGCGACCGACGTCGATTTCATCGGCCAGCCGAATCGTGACCGACTGGGGCGGGAACGCCGCCGCGAGCGGCCGGCCGCCAAAGTCGATGCCGGCGACCGTGGTGGTGAAGCCGCTGGGGAGCACGACCACCTCGTCACCGGGTCGGAAAATCCCGCCCGCCACCTGACCCGCGTATCCCCGGTAGTCGTGGTGGTCGTCCGACCTCGGCCGAATGACGTATTGCACCGGGAATCGGGGATCGATCAGGTTCCGATCGGAGCCGACGTAGACGTTCTCGAGGTGCCACAGCAACGTCGGGCCCTCGTACCACGGCATTCGGGCCGAGTGCGAGACGACGTTGTCGCCGTGCAAGGCGGAGATCGGGATGAAGGTCAGATCCGCGAGCTCGAGCCGGGCGGCAAACTCGGCAAAGTCCCGTTTGATGGCCTCGAAAACCCCTTCGTCGTACCCGACCAGGTCCATCTTGTTGACGCAGACGACGAGGTGCCTCACTCGAAGCAGCGACGCGATCACCGCGTGGCGGCGCGACTGCTCGAGCAACCCCTTGCGGGCATCGACCAGAACCAGCGCCAGATCGGCCGTCGAGGCGCCGGTGACCATGTTCCGGGTGTACTGCACGTGGCCGGGCGTGTCGGCGATGATGAACTTCCGCTTGGGAGTCGCGAAGTAGCGGTAGGCCACGTCGATGGTGATGCCCTGCTCCCGCTCGGCCCGAAGCCCATCGGTCAGGAGCGCCAGGTTGACGTAGTCGAACCCCCGATCCCTGCTGGTCCGCTCCACCGCCTCGAGCTGATCGGCAAAGACCTGCCGAGTATCGAGGAGCAACCGACCGATCAGCGTGCTCTTGCCGTCGTCCACCGAGCCCGCCGTCGCGAAGCGAAGCAGGTCCATCAGAAGTACCCCTCCCGCTTTCGGTCTTCCATCCCGGCTTCGCTGATCCGGTCGTCGGCGCGGGTCGCGCCCCGTTCGGTCAGCCGGGACGCGGCCACTTCGTCGATGACCTGGTCGACGGTTCGCGCGCTCGATTCCACCGCCCCGGTGCAGGTCGCGTCACCGACCGTCCGGAACCGGACCTCGCGTTCCTCGACGACCTCGCCCGCTTGGATCGCCACGAACGGGGTCACCGCCAGCCACATCCCGTCGCGCGGAAAGACCGGGCGCCGATGGGCATAGTAGATCGACGGCACCTCGATTCCTTCGCGGCCGATATAGCGCCAGACGTCCAGCTCGGTCCAGTTGGACAACGGAAAGACCCGCAGGTGCTCCCCCGGCCGGTGACGACCGTTGTAGAGCTGCCAGAGTTCGGGCCGCTGGTTTTTGGGATCCCACTGCCCGAATTCGTCCCGGTGACTGAAAATCCGCTCCTTGGCCCGGGCCTTCTCCTCATCGCGCCGACCCCCGCCGAACACGGCGTCGAACCGGTTCGCGGCAATCGCGTCGAGCAGGGTGATCGTCTGGAGCCGGTTCCGGCTCGGCCGCGGACCGGGTTCCTCGATCACCCGCCCGGCATCGATCGACGCCTGGACCGACGCCACGACCAGTCGGACCCCCGACCCGGCCACCCGGCGGTCACGATACTCGATGACCTCGGTAAAGTTGTGACCGGTGTCGACGTGCATGATCGGGAACGGCACCCGCGCCGGCGCGAACGCCTTCTCGGCCACATGGAGCATCACGATCGAGTCTTTGCCCCCGGAGAACAACAACACCGGGCGTTCGAACTCCGCGGCGACTTCCCGGAGGATGAAGACCGCCTCCGCCTCGAGTGCTTCCAGGTGAGTGACGTGCGCGTTCATGTCCCGACGTGGTCGTGGGGGTACCAACGCACTTCGATGCCGCGAGGCCGGGCGCGCCGACCCTTCGGCGCGCCCGGCTCCGGCAAGATAGCGGCCCTGCCCGGGTCTAGTTGCGGAGGTAGTGGATCGTGGCGAGGCGACGAGGCGGGGCCCCGGCGCGGGTCGCGGCCACCGTCACCGTCGCGACCCCGACCTGGACCCGACGGGCGGATGGGGACCCGGTCAGGTCCCGGGCGGCCGTCAGGGAGCGGGCGGCGATCTCGGCCCGGACGACCTCCGCCCGAGCAGCCAACGGCCGGCTGGCCTGGGCCGCCAGGGGGGCTGCCGCGGCGGCCAGGGCCGCCAGCAAGGCGCCACCAGCCCTGGGCCAAATGGCCTTAGATCGGGCTTTTTCAGCTCCGGGCCCTTGCCATAGCCGCTTATTTACCATACAGATGCCATTCGTTTCAAGCGATTGACTTCAATGACCTTAAATCGCCTCAATACGTGCAAACGACTGCATTTCATACAGTCGTTTTCCACTGGCATACTGGTTGCCCAACTCCCCTGTCGGCGGGGAGCGGCCACTCCCCGAGCAGCATCGAGAGCGAACCCGAACAATCCGACAGAGGAGCAGGGCACCATGCGTTTCTTCACCCGAGTATCGGTCGCCACCGCCGTGAGCTTGAGCCTGGCGGCGGCTGTCCAGGCGCAGACCAGCGGGACCATCAACGCCCGAGCCATCGTCCGCCAGCCGATCACCATCACCGCCGGCCAGGACCTCGATTTCGGGATCGTGCTGCAGGGCACCCCCCGGACGATCGCCGAGACCGCGGCGGCGGCGGGTCGGTTCGATGCCACCGGGACGGCCAGCGCCAACGTCAACGTCAACTTTACGCTGCCCGCCAACCTGGTGAGCGGCGCCAACAACCTGCCGATCGGCACCTGGACCGGTTGCTACAACCAGACGGCCGCCGTCAACTCCAGTGGTTGCACCACGATCGCCAGCATGGCTGGAACTACCGCCACGACCTTCGGCAACGTGGCCGGCGCTGGACGGCTCTGGGTCTTCGTCGGAGCTACCGTGTCGCCCGCCGCGGCCCAGGCCGTCGGGACCTACACCAACACCGTCACGCTCACGCTGACCTATTTCTGACCTCGGTCGACCGCGAACGGCTCACGCTGCTCCCCATGCCGGCTATCTTCCGGATGTCGCGCCTCGTGAGCCGCCGCGCGGCCACCACCGATGCCCCGTCCTCTTCCCCTCGCCCTCGCCGCCTTGGTCGGCTCGGCCGCGCCCTGTTCGGCGCAGCTGCTGGTGCAGGGGATCCGCGACCTCGATTTCGGACCGGTCATCCAGGGCATCGCCTCGTCAGTGCCACCGACCCACACCCTCCGGAGTGGGCAGTTCTACTTCCGGACCCCGGCGCTCGGCACCCGGATCCGGATCCAGTTTACGCTCCCGACCCGGCTCAACGGTCCTGGCGCCGCCCGGATGCCGATCAGCTTCGGCACCAACGACGCGATGGCGCAGGGCACCGCGCCGGCCAGCGTCCCGGCGTTCTTCAATCCGAATACCGGGGCAACCTACACGATGACGACCAGTCGGGACGCCAACGTCTGGATCGGGGGCCGGGTAAGCCCGACGGCGACTCAGGCCGTCGGATCGTACACCAACACCATCGTCATTACCGTGACGATTCTATGACCCGGGCCGCCTGGACCCTCGTCCTCGCGCTGACCGGGTTGGTTTCGTCGTCCGCGGCTCAGGGCGTCCTGGTGGCGCCGCACGCGGTGGTTATCGAACACCGGACTCGGAGCGCGTCGATCACGCTCTACAACCCGGGGTCCGAACCCGCCGAAGTCAGCATCGCCACCTTCTTCGGATACCCCGTCACCGATTCCACCGGTGACTTCGAACTCGCTACCCCGGCGTCCCCCGGCACCCTGCCATCGGCCGCCGGTTGGATCGAAGCGTACCCGCGGCGGACTGTCATCGGCCCGCTCGAGCGCCAGACCGTGCGGCTGCTCGCCCGGACCCCGGCCGGTCTGCCCGATGGGGAATACTGGACCCGCATCATGATCACCGCCACCGGCGGGCGGGCGCCCGTCGTGATCGACTCCGCGCCGGCCGGGATTCAGGTCGGACTCAACCTCGAAGTCCGAACCATCATTCCCCTTCAGTATCGGAAGGGGCCGGTCGCGACCGGCGCCCAGATCGACCGCCCGCGGGTCACCCGAGTCGGCGATTCCCTGGTGGTCCGCGCCCGAATGGTCCGTCAGGGCAACGCCGCCTTCGTCGGAACGGTCCGCGGCACCCTGGTCGACGCCGCCAACCGGACCGTCGCCTCGTTCGCCGTCCCGCTCGCCGTCTATACCGAAATCGACCCGCGGTTTCCGCTTTCCGTGGCCGGGCTGCCGGCCGGCCGGTACCGACTGGTGCTCGAACTCGCGGCCGAGCGGGCCGATCTCCCACCCGACCAGATCCTCAAGGCGTCCGCCGCCTCCGCTGACGTCGACGTCATCCTGCCATGATCGCGGGAAGCCTGGCGCTGGCGTTAGGCATCGGCGCGGCCGCCCCGCTGCAAGGGGTTGCGCGGGATACCGCCGAGCCGGTGATCATCGAACTCTCGCTCGGCCGCCTCGCCAACCGGACGGTCGCCGGGTATCGGCTCGGCGCCACGGCCCTGCTGCCCACGGGGGCGATCTTCGACCTGGCCGAGATTCGGATCACCGCCGCCGGTCCTGATCAGATGACCGCGGTGCTGGAACCGGCCCGCACCGTCATCTCCATCGACGCCTCCCGGCGGCTCCTCTCCGTCGGCCGGACCACCACGACCCTCGACTCGAGCGAGGTGCTCGCTCGCGACGGCGAACTGTACCTCGCCACCGGACCGCTCGGGCGGGCGCTCGGCGTCGAGTGGGCGGTCAACTGGGGCGACCTGACGGCCGTCGCCATCGATCCATCCGGCCTTCCGATCGCGGCCCGCATCAGCCGGAACTGGCGCCGCCGGATCGAGTCGGGGTTTGCCGACCCCAGCCTGCCCGTCTTCGACCTCGGCATCGGTCCCCGCCGACCGGTCGACGGCCTCGTCGTCGACTACGGGATCTTCGCCCCGACCGGCCGCCCACTGGCCGAGGCGGCCTATTCGACCGGGATCGGCCTCGATGTCATGGGTGGCTCCTTCACCGCCTCGGCGCAAACCCAGAGCGAGTCGGGACGCAATCGGATTCGCACCGAAGTGGCCTGGGCCGGGTACTGGCGCCATCGAACCTGGCTCACCCAGGCCCGCATCGGCGACGGTTACACCTCGGGGCCGCGCCCCCGGACGGTCCGCGGCGTAAGCTTCGGGAACGCCCCGCTCCTCCGCCCCAACGAAATCGGCGAGGTGGCTTTTACCGGCAGCCTCGGACCGGGTTGGCAGATCGAAGCGTGGCGCGGCGGCCGGCGGATCGGATTCGATTCCGTCAACGCCCTCGGCAAGTACTCGATCGACGCGCCGATCGCCTACGGCGAGAACCCGGTCGAGTTCGTTGCCTACGGACCGTTCGGGGAGGTCCGCCGGTTCAGCCGCGCCTTCCGGGTCGACGCCAACCGGGTGGCGGCCCGCCGATTGGAGTACGGCGTGAGCATCGGCGCTTGCCGCACCGATCGCTGCGACGCCACGGTCAACACCGATGTCCGCTACGGCCTGTCCAACCGCTGGACCGCTCAGGCCGGTCTCGACCATTTCTCCCGAGCCGACTCGGTCGGCAACCTGTTCCACCCCTACGCCGCCGTCTCGGGTTCCGTCGGCAACGCGTTCGGCGTTCAGGCGGAACTGGTGGCCAACGCCATCGCGCGGGCCGGGGTCCGCTACCAGCCGAGTGCCGGCCTGATCGTCGGCCTGGAGGGCACCCGGTTTGCCCGCGGCGTCCAGGCTCCGCTGCTGACGCCGGAGGGTCGCACCAGCCAGGTGACGCTCACCGGATTCTATCGCCCGCGGGAATCGCTCGGCAGTTTCTACTTCGATGGCAGCGTCGACGTGGCCCGGTCCGCCACCGGCTCGGTGGCAAGCGGCCGACTCGGCGGCTCCTATCATTTCCGCGAAGTGCAGCTTCTTCCGGCGGTCCGGTGGCAGCGGTCCCGAAGCGGATCGATCGTTCAGCGGACGACCCGGTTCGAGCTGAACACCTACCTGCTCCCGCTTCCTCGTCTCGGCGCCTTTTTCGGGCAATTGACGGCCCGGTCGTACCTCGAGACCACTGCGTCGCTGGGTGCGGAGGCCGCCAGCCTCCACCTGAGCCGGAACCTGAACCGCGCGCTCCGCGTCGAGGTGGGCGGCGGATGGGGCCGGAACCAGGGCGCCTCGCTCTCGCTCAACCTCGCCGCCAACTTCGCAGCCATCCGGGGCCTTGCCTCGCTGACCGCCACCCGGGCCGGCACGGTGGGAAGCCAGTACCTCCAGGGGTCGCTCCTCTACGATCGCGCGGCCCGCCAGGTCCATCTCGCGGCGGGGCCATCCATCGAGCGGGCCGGTGTATCGGGTCGGGTGTTCCTGGACGCCAACGGGAACGATCGTTTCGATGCCGGGGACGAACTGCTGCCCAACGTCCGGTTGAGTATCGGCATGGAGTCGAGGATCTCGGACGCCCGCGGCGAGTATCGGCTCTGGAATCTGACCCCGTACGAACCCGCGCTGATCGCGGTCGACTCCGCCACCCTGGCCTCGCCGCTCTGGATCCCGGCTCGGGGCGCGATGTCGGTGGAGCCCGCGCCGAACCGGTTTCGGATCGTCGACATCCCGATCGCCCCTGGCGGGGTCGTCGACGGGCGGGTGGTCCGGGCGGCCGATTCGTCCGGCGCGCCGGGCGTCACGGTGATCCTGACCCACCTCGATAGCGGCACGAGCCGGATGATGACCACGTTCAGCGACGGGGCGTTCTACGCGATGGGAGTCCGGCCCGGGCGCTATCGCCTGACCCTCGACCCCCGAGTGGCGGCCCGACTCGGGGTCACGGCCGAGCCGGTGGAATTCGTGATGGCGGCGGCGATCGACGGCGCGACGGTCGGCGACCTCCAGCTGCGACTCCGTTAGGCAGGGCGCCTCAGCGTTCGCCGCACCGGGGCGACCCGGCCGCCGCGGCCTCCAGCATCTCGACGATTTCGGTGACGGTCGCCTTCCCGCGATCGGAGCGATACCAGCCCATCTTTCCCGCCTGGAACTCGTCGTCGGAGAGGGTCGGCTTGTGCTCGGCCACCCAGGCGCGGAGCGGCGCGGGTCGCTCGATGAAACAGCCCCGTTCCTCCCCCTCGGGGCCGAGGAGCACGATGGTCGGGGTAGCGGCTCGTCCATCCGGGGTGGGGTGGCGGGTCATGACCCACTTGCCGATCGTCGAATTGACGATCCGGAGTTCCATGCCCGGCACCTGTTCCACCAGCCGCGCCAGGTAGGGCACCGTGTTGGCGGAATCGCCGCACCAGTCTTCCGCCACGACGAGGACCCGCCAGGAGCCACCGACGGCCCGCGCCCTGGCCACTTGCTCCTCCGCGGGCTCACCCTGCTGGTAGTTCTCCCGCCAGGTTTCCCGCCGCGCCTTGGCGCCCTCGAAGAACTCCGCCCACGTCTTGCCTCCGTCGAACAAATTCACCAAGGAGTCGGTGGGCGCGGCCGGCAGGGCTATCGGCGCGGCGCACAACGCGGCGAGCGCGGACAAGGTCACGAACATCGGGACATCCTGGGTTGAAAGGACCGGTGCAATTTCCTCGGTTGCCTCCCGAAAAACAAACAACCCCGCCGTCGCGGGGCTGCTTGAACCCTTGGCTGGGCGCCTCGGGTTTGGTGAGCCGGCCGGTGTTCTGAGCAAGGGGGCTCAAGGGGAAGGGTCGGCCGACCCGACTTGCGTTGCCTATCGTTCAGTGGTCTCGATCCCGAGACCAGCGATCATCATCATCCCGGTCGTCGTCGCGCCGATCCCGCTCGTTCCAGTCCCGGTCCCGATCCCGATCGCGGCTCTCATAGCGGTCCCGATCGCGCCGGTCCCGTCGATCATCTCGATCATACCGGCCACCCCGATCATCGTCGAACCGGTAGTAGCGGCCGTCGTGGTGATACACCCGAACCTCTTCGAGACCCCTACGGAACCCGTCGTAGAACCGATCGTCGCGACGGTCGTAGTAGACGACGATGACCCGGGCATTGCGGTACCGTCG
The DNA here is from genome assembly GCA_902826755.1 of uncultured Gemmatimonadota bacterium. Classification (GTDB taxonomy): domain Bacteria; phylum Gemmatimonadota; class Gemmatimonadetes; order Gemmatimonadales; family GWC2-71-9; genus SHZU01. The sequence goes on along the minus strand of CADEGB010000054.1, from coordinate 2,568 downwards.
CGGATTCCACCCCCGGCGATACTCGACGTGAATCCGGCCCGGGTGGGCCCGCTCGTACACCACCCGCCGCGGACGCGGGTGACCGTCGCCGATGTGGATGGTCCCGGACACCGGGTACCCACCGATATGGATGTCGGCCGAAACCCGCTGGGCCGAAGCCGAACTCGCGATGCTGATCGAGGCGAGCGCGGCGATTCCAAGTCCGATGCTGCGGCGGCGACTGATCACGATATCCTCCTCGAGACGACTGGGGACGACGAATTGGCGGTCCCGCATCGACCATACGCCAGCGGCGTGCCAAACCGCATCTCATTGTTTGGCAACAGCTTGGAAATACCGAACCCGGAAAAGTGTCCCCTGGCGGGGACGGCCGGGGACACTTGGGACACCCACGGGGACACTCGTTCCCAAGCCGTCCCACCTTCGGTACCTTACCCGACGTTCGCCCCGACTTCCCCCCATCCGCGGAGCCGCAGTGCAACGCCGCCTCTTCGAACCAGAACACGAAGCCTTTCGCGCCGCGTTTCGGACCTTTGCCGAACGGGAGATCGTGCCCCATCACGCCCAGTGGGAAAAGGACGGACGGGTCACCCGCGCGCTGTGGGAAGCGGCCGGGGCTCAGGGATTTCTCTGCATGGACGTCCCGGAGGAGTACGGCGGGAGCGGTGTCGAGGATTTTCGGTACAACGTGGTGATCACCGAGGAACTGGTCCGGATCGGCGCGAACGGCCCGGGCTTCCCGCTCCATACCGACATCGTGGTTCCGTATCTGACCCGAATCGCTTCCGCCGAACAGAAGCGCCGCTGGCTCCCTGATCTGGTGGCTGGCCGCCGAATCGGAGCGATCGCGATGTCGGAGCCGTCCGCGGGAAGCGACCTGCAGGGAATCCGCACCACCGCCATCCGCCAGGGCGACCACTACGTCGTCAACGGTCAAAAGACGTTCATCAGCAACGGCATCCTCGGCGACCTGATCGTGACCGTGGCCCGTACCGATCCGACGGCCGGCCACAAGGGCATCAGCCTGCTGGTCATCGAAGAGGGGATGGAGGGGTTCGAGCGAGGGCGGCAGCTCGAGAAGATCGGCCAGCACGCCCAGGACACCGCCGAACTCTTCTTCCGCGACGTCAAGGTCCCGGTGGCCAACCTCCTCGGTCAGGAGGGCCAGGGATTCGTCTACCTGATGGAGAATCTCCCGGTCGAGCGGCTGATCATCGCGATCGGCTCGGTGGCCTCCGCGGCCACCGCCCTGGACCTCACCGTCCGGTACTGCCGGGAGCGGGAAGCGTTTGGCAAGAAGCTCACGGCCCTTCAGCACGTCCGCTTCGAGTTGGCCGAGATGGCCACGGAGGTGTCCATCGGTCAGGCCTATGTCGACCGGTGCACCGAGGAACTGGCGCGTGGCACCCTGTCGACCGAAACCGCCTCGATGGCCAAATGGTGGTGTTCCGACATGGCGCAGCGGGTGGCTGATCGAGGCCTCCAGTTGTTCGGCGGCTATGGGTACATGAAGGAGTATCAGATCTCCCGGATCTTCGCCGATCATCGAGTGTCGCGGATCTACGGCGGAGCCAACGAAATCATGAAGGAGATCATCGGGCGGCGATTGGCGTCGGGCGACTGACCCGATGACCCCACCCTCGAACCGATCGGGCTACGGCTGGTACGTCGTCGCCGTCCTGATGCTGGCGTACGTGTGCTCGTTCGTCGACCGGCAGATCCTCTCCCTGATGGTCGTCCCGATCCGTCGAGACCTGGGAATCAGCGACACCCAGATGAGCCTGCTCATGGGGCTCTCGTTCGCGCTCTTTTACAGTTTTCTCGGGCTCCCGATCGGCCGGCTGGCGGATCGAACCAGCCGGCGGCGGATCATCGCCTGGGGCATCGCGCTCTGGAGCGTGATGACCGCGTGGTGCGGCCTGGCCCGAAACTACGGCCAGTTGTTCCTGGCCCGGATGGGGGTCGGAGTCGGCGAGGCGGCGCTGTCGCCGCCCGCGTACTCGATGATCGCCGATCTCTTCCCCCGCGAGCGCCTCGGCACCGCCATCGGGGTCTACTCGCTCGGCATTTATCTCGGCAGCGGCCTGGCGTTGATGCTCGGTGGGTGGATCACCGGACGGGTCTCCGGCACGGAAACGTGGCTCGTCCCGGTCATCGGGGAAATGCGGCCCTGGCAAGTGGTGTTCCTCGTCATCGGCATTCCGGGCCTGTTGCTGGCGCTGTGGGTTGCCACGCTCCGGGAACCGACCCGCGGGGCCATGGGTGGTCGGGCCACCACCGCGGCCCTCTCGTTCGGAGAAGTGACCCGCTACATCCGGACCCACCGAGGGGCCTTCCTCGGCCACAACCTCGGCTTCGCGTTCATCGCGCTGGTCAACTACGCCTGGGCGTATTGGGTTCCCACCTGGCTCCAGCGCGCCCACGGCTGGACGCCGCAGCACGTCGGCCTGATCTACGGTCTCTGGACCGCCACGTTCGGGGTCGTCGGCGTCGTCTCCGGCGGTTGGCTCGGCGACCGGCTGGCTCGGGCCGGCTACCCGGATGCCAAACTCCGGGTTGGGCTGATCG
>CADEGB010000053.1 GCA_902826755.1 uncultured Gemmatimonadota bacterium | reverse complement strand
AGTGGGGCTCCTCGGCGCGGCCGCGTTCACCGCCAATCCGACGGTGCCGATCGAATCGATCGTCGCCAACCTCAACATGGACGGGAACCTGTTCCTCTTCCCGACCCGCAGCATCCTGGCACTCGGCGCCGAGACGTCGACCCTGGGGGACGACGTGGCCGCGGCCGCGACGGCCACCGGGCTCGACCTGGAAACCGACCTGATGCCGGACCAGGCCTTCTTCATCCGGAGCGACCAGTACCCGTTCGTGAAACGGGGTGTCCCGGCGCTGTTCTTCATCAACGGAACCCGGAGCAGCGACTCCACCATCAACGGCGGCGCGGTGGTCGCCGACTGGCTCGCCCGGGTCTATCACACCCCGAAGGACGACCTCAATCAGCCGATGCACTTTCCATCGGGAGCCAGGTTCGCCGAGGTTGTCTGGCGGACCGGCGACCGGGTGGCCAACGCCACCACCCGCCCGGCCTGGCGGCCGGGTGACTTTTTCGGAGGCCGGTTCGGGCGCCGGAAACCGAACTAGCGGGCTCGACCGCAGAAACGCCGGGGCATCTGGTACCGCGGATCCGTCACGAAGGCGCTGTCAGTGAGCGCGGTCAGGAAAGCCACCAACTCGCCCATCTCCGCGGACGTCAGCCGATCGACGGCCGGCGCCACCGCCCGGTGGCGACCGATGGCGTCGACCAACGTCGGGGCCGACCCGTCGTGGAAGTAGGGCCCGGTCAGCGCCACGTGCCGAAGCGGCGGGGTCCGGAACCGACCCGCGTCGAGGGCGTTGCCGGTTATTTCGGCAAGCCCGCGGTCAGGGCGCCGGGCGGAGTCGGGCTCGAGGCGATGAAAGGATCCGTCGCTCAGGAAGGGGCCGGCGTGACAGCCGGCACACTCAGCGGTGCCGGCAAAGAGCTCGGCACCGCGACGGGCTTCCGCCGTCATCGCCGTGGTGTCGCCCCGGCGGTACCGGTCCCAGGGCGACTCGACCGACACCATCGTGCGCTGAAACGCGGCCAGCGCCTTGGCTACGGTGGCGAGCGCGATGGTCCCTCCCTCCTCCGGAAACGCCGCCGCGAACATCTGGCGGTAGCAGGCGTCGGCTCCCAGGCGCTCGGCGATCACGTGTTCCGCCCCCCCAAGCCCCATCTCGATCGGCTCGACGCCGGTGATGGGAATCGTCGCTTGCCGTTCCAGGGTGGTGACCCGCGGATCCGCCCAGGTGAGCGTTCGTGACCACGCCACGTTGGCCAGACTCAGCACATTGCGACGTCCCGCGTGGCCAAGGGCCCCGGGATGGGTTCGGGTCCCATGGGCAAACGCGCGCCGCTGACCGTGACATGTGGCGCACGACATGGTGCCGTTGATCGACAGATCCGCATCGTAGAACAGCCGGCGACCGAGTTCCACCTTCGAGTCCGTGGTCGGATTGTCGGCAGGTACCGGGGCAGCGGCGATCCGGAGCGGATCCGCCGCCCGAGCTGCCGGCGGCCGGCCCCCGCAGCCGAACACGAGGAGGGTCAGCCCCATCAGCCGACCCACCATCACGGTACCCGGGCAACCAGCAAGGGAAGCGTCCGCTCGGCGTTGGCGGACAGTTGCAGAACATGCCGCCCGGCCGGCAGCGGGAAGGTGACCATTTTCCTGATGCCTGAGCAGCCCGGCCCCCGGCCGTGCGCCGTGGAGAGGACCGCGGCGCCGTCGACCAGCACATCGATCCACGCGGCCGATCCGATCGCGACCCGGTACGACCCCGCCTCGACGACCTCGACCGTGAACATGCCACCGAAACTCACCGACCCGCCGGGCTGTTCGGGCAAGCTCACGAAGTTCACATCCGGCGTTCGGTGGAGCGAAGCATCCACGGCCCGACCCACCGGCAGGACGGCCCCCCCCAGCATTGCCCGGTCCGCAGCGGCGGCCAACGGAGCGCGGTCGGGCCAGGCACCGAGTTCCGGCGGCATCGGCTCGGCCGGCCGGCAGTCGGGTGGCGCCGTCTGGGCCGCGGTCGGTCGGCTCAGGAGGGATCCTAGCACCACCACCAGGTAACACGCAGCCCGCATCACCGCACCTCCGCGCAGACGTCGCATCCAACCGGGGCCGTGGGCCCTTCTCGTAATATATCATTGAATATAACGGTTCGGATGACCTGCGACGCCCGAATCTCATCCCGAGAGTCACGCTGGGTCAGGTCCGTGTCGCCAGCCAACGTCGCGTCGGCGTACCGGCTCCAGCACCGGTTCTCGCGCGCCAGAGGCACGGAGGAATTGGTGGTGCGGCCGCCGTCGAGTGCCCCCCACGATCGAACCGGCCATCAGTCGGACGTCGACCTGGATCCTTACGGGCGCCGCGGCGGCCAGGTCGTCGTCACGGAGACGCGGACCACCCGGTCGAGACCGGGGAACACTCGATCGAGGTACCGGCGGCCGCTCCGCTGGATCGAGTCGATCCGTTCCATCGGGTCGTTACCGTACCGCCGGTTGAGTCGATCGAGGTTCTCGAGGCCCGAAACGACCTCCCCGATCGGCGGAAATCCCACGACCCCCTGGTAGTTGACCGTGTCGAGACCGCTGTTGGGCGAGAGATCGACCGCCAGTTCGATCGTGCGGGAACGGGGGCCGTCCCGGGCGAACATCACGGTGCCCCGCCGGTGCGGCGTCCGGACCGGCTCGTCCGGAATCCCGGTCTTGAGCCACGCCTCGTTGACCAGCGAGTCATTGCTGAGGCCGAACTGGACGACCAGGCCTCCGGGGTAGCTCTTCGTCTCACCGACTCGATAGATGACGCCCCCGTCGTAGAACCTGCTCGAGGCCAGGTGGTACAGCCGGTCGACCCCATGGGGCGACCAGGCCCGCCGGGCTTTGATGGTGACGGATCCCTTGGTCGTCTCGAACCGAACCAGGAAGCTGTCGGGGGCCGGCGAAGCCAGGGGCAACCGATCGGGGAGCGGCTGTCCGACGACCGGACCCACCCCAACCGCCGCCGCGACTCCGGCCAGGAACGCCCAGCGGAGGCCGCCAATTGGACGACGTCGCATGTCGGAGAATCTACCTCGGTTTGACAAACGCCTCGTCTTGCTGTAACTAGTAACTCGTTATCATGTTCCGCCCACGCCACTTCGTGCCCCGCCTCCGGACCCGGATCCGAGCCGGCCTGCTGCTCCTCAGCGCGGTCTGGCTCGTCCTCGCGGGTCGGTTCCATGCCCCGCACGGTCCGGGGGCGGAGCAGCACTGCCAGGTCTGCGCCCTTGCCTCGGTTGCAAAGGGCGCCGCCCCGGCGGCAGGCGTCCCCACGCTGCCGCCCGGCCGGATCGTCGCCCTCGAGACGGCCGACCAGCCACCGGCCGTCACCAGCCCACCCACCGTCCAGGACCGCGCCCGGTCGCCACCGGTTCCCCGCTAGACCTCAATCCAACGACTCCAGTCGACTGACGTCGGCTCGGAGCTATTCGCGCTCGCTCGGCCACCCGGCCGGCGCTCGTGACATTCCCCCCTTCCCCCGCCCTTCGGCGGAGGTATTTCGATGCTGGAAGCCATCGGCCTGACCAAGACCTATGATGGGAGCGTCGCGCTCGACGACCTCAACCTGACCGTCCGAGCGGGAGAAGTGTTCTGCCTCCTCGGCGCCAACGGCGCAGGGAAGACGACCACGATCAACCTGTTCCTCCGGTTCATTGCCCCGACCAAAGGCACCGCCAGGATCGCCGGGCTCGATGTGGCCGACCACCCGCTCGAGACCAAGCGACACCTGGCGTACATCCCGGAACAGGTCACCCTCTATCGCCACCTGACCGGGCTCGAGAACCTCGAGTATTTCTCGGTGCTCGGCGGTCACCCGGACTACACCGAGGAGCAGCTGCTCGGATTCTTCGATCAGGTCGGCCTGTCCCGCGATGCGGCGGGCAAACGCGTCGGCACGTACTCGAAGGGGATGCGCCAGAAGGTCGGCATCGCGATCGCTCGCGCCAAGCAGGCCACCGCCCTCCTTCTCGACGAGCCGACCAGCGGCCTCGACCCCAAGGCCTCGAACGAATTCTCGGAACTGCTCCGATTCATGAGCGTGAGCGGGGTGGCCGTCCTGATGGCCACCCACGATCTGTTTCGAGCCAAGGAGTCCGGGACGCGGGTGGGGATCATGAAGCGGGGCCGCCTGGTCACCACCCTCGACACCGGCGATGTGGGCCACGCCGACCTCGAGAAGATCTACCTCCAACACATGCACGACTGAGAACCCTCCCATGCGCTCATCGCTCCTTGTCACATCCCTGGCCGTCGGCTTGGCCATCGTCGCTGTCACGCCCCTCGCCGCACAGGATCGGGGCACCATCGAAGGAATCGTCACCGCGGCCGAGTCCGGCCGCCCGCTGGTGGGTGCGCTGGTCGGGGTGGCCAATTCGCCGTTCCGGGTCGCCACCGTGGCCACCGGTCGGTACCGCCTGACCGACGTCCCAGCCGGCCGGGTCCGGATCATCGCTCGCATGATCGGGCGCCAGGTGCTCGAGCGAACCGTCGAGGTCCAGGCCGGCCAGGCCACCGTCGTCGACTTTGCGCTCTCCGAAGCCACCGTGTCCCTCGCCGAGGTCGTCGTCACGGCCACCCGCACGGAGGAGGAGCTCAAAGACGTACCCGCATCGGTGTCGGTCATCACCGCGCGCGACATCGAAACCAAGGCACACCTCTATCAGGGTGACGAGTTGGCCGGCATCCCGGGGATCTTCGTCCAGAAGAACGACGAGGGTGTCTGGACGGGCGCCACCATCCGTGGAGTGCCGAACCGTCACCACAACGACACGTTCCTGGCACTGGTCGACGGCGTCCCGATGATCTCGGCGGACGACGAGGTCCAGCTCGAGGAGACCGTTCCGCTGTCGCTGGTCGATCGGGTCGAGGTCGTCAAAGGCCCCACCTCGGCGCTCTATGGCCGCGGCGGGATCAGCGGCGCCGTCAACTACCTGACCCGGAGCGCCTTCGGAAGCCGCCGGATCGAAGCCGGCCTGGTGGCCGGGAGCTACGGCGCCGCCCGTCCGTACGTGAACGGCGTCATCCCGATCGCGCCGGGCCGGAACCACCTCCTGGTCAGCGGGTTCACCGAGCGGAAGAGCGGCTGGCGTGATGGGACCGATCGCCGGGTCACGAGCCTGTTCGTCAAGGATCAGTGGCTGCTCGCGCCGGGATCCCAACTCTCGCTGTACGGCACCTACCTGAAGTTCGACCAGGGGGTCAGCAGCCATCTGCCGGTCGACTCGGTCGGGGGCCTCGTCAACGTGGCCGGTGGGGCGGCCGCCAACTACCAGATCGATCGCCCGAACTATTTCAAGCGGATCGTCGCCACCACCGGCGTGTGGGAGCAGCGGCTCGGCGGTGGCGTGTCCCTCAAGACGACGGCCCACTGGCGGAGCAACGAGCGGGACAGCAACCTCGGATTCAACGCCGGCTTCGACCCAGGCCGGGAGACGATCGACTGGAACGGGTTTCGAGGCGTGGCCGATGACCGGGCCTTCTTCGTCGAGCCCCAGTTGACCGCCACCTTCCGGGGTGGTCGGATCATCGCGGGCGCCAGCTACGAGCGTTTGCAGGGCGACCACGACGAATTCTGGACCGGCGAGTACGGCCTCAACGCCGCCTTCGAGTTCCTGTTCTACATCCAGCGTCGGAGCTACCGGACCGGCGACTTCCTCAATCGGTCCGCCTGGGTCACCGACCAGTTGCTCGACTCGCGGTTCACCGCCAACGTCGGCGCGGCCTACGTCCAGACGGATCTCGATCTCGGCTCCCGAACCACCCTGACGCTCGGCGCCCGGCTGGACGCCTTCAAGCGGTCGGTCGACTACGCCCGGACCATCTCCGGGACCGATACGACGCCAGCCCGGACGGCCAGCGACGACGACCGCCGGATCAGCCCGAAGGTCGCCCTGCTCCACCGTTTGTCGAGCGGAGTATCCGCGTTTGCCGCCTATGGCGAAGGCTTCAGTCCGGCCTTCGGTCCCGTCTGGGCGTTCGGCGGCCGGGAGCCCACGCTCCGTCCGGAGCTGGCCCGGAACTTCGAAGTCGGGATCAAGGGCGTGGTCGCGGATGGCCGCGTGGCCTTTACCGCGGCTGGGTACCAACTCGAACGTCGCGACCTGCTCCAGCTGGTGGCCGGGCCAGGCGCCGTCCCGCAGTCGGTCAACGCGGGCAAGCAGCGCTCGCGGGGCATCGAATTGGAGACCCAGGTCGACTGGCGCGGGGTCGTGACCGGCCTGACGACGGGCGTGGGCTACAGCTACACCCATTCGAAGTGGATCGACAATCGGTTCGTGTCCGACTTCACGGGCCAGGAGTTCGACTACAGCGGGTTTCGGGTCCAGGGCGTCCCGGCACACCAGCTGAATCTGACCGTCGGCGGCCGGTTCTCGGAGGCCGTCCGCGCCACCGTCTGGTCCACCGTTGCCGGGCGGTATTTCACGGACGCCGAAGAGCGCACGACGGCCCCGAGCGTGGCGATCGTCAACGCGAGCGTGGCGCTGGCGCCCTCGTGGGCCCGCGGCACCTCGCTCTCGCTTGCCGCGACCAACCTCTTCGACAAGCGGTACTTCTACTACCTCGGCTACGGGTTCGGGCCGGCCGAGGCCTATCCGGCGCGACCGTTCGAACTGGTCGCCACCGTCCGCATCGCTCACTGACCGGAGGCCCCATGATCCGTTCGATCGTCATCAAGGAATTTCGCGAGATGGTTCGCGACGGCCGGTTCCGGGCCGCGGGCGCGGCCACGCTCGTGCTCCTGCTCGGCGCCCTCATCGTCGGTTGGCGGTCGGCGGCGGACATTCGGGCGCAGCATGCGGACGCCAGCAGGACGACGCGGGAAAATTGGATCAACCAGCCGCCCAAGAACCCCCACTCCGCCGCCCACTACGGGGTGTACGCCTTCAAGCCGAAGACGGCGCTGGCCTTCCTCGACGAGGGCATCGATCCCTACACGGGGGTGGCTTCCTATCTCGAGGCTCACGCCCAGAACGAATTCACCAACCGTCCGGCCGCCGACGCCAGCGTCCTCCAACGGTTTGCCGGTCTGACCGCGGCGACGGTGCTCCAGATCCTGGTGCCGCTCCTGATCGTGATCCTCGCGGCGGGCGTGGTGGCGGGCGAGCGCGAACAGGGCACCCTGCGCCAGCTCCAAAGCCTCGGCGTACCGCCCGCGACCCTCGCCGCTGGCAAGCTGCTCGGCGCGGGGGCGGCACTCCTCGCGCTCCTCGTTCCCGCCGCCATCATCGGTGCCGTTGCGCTCGCCGCGCAGGCGGACCTTGGCTCGGCGGCCGGCCGGGTGGGACTGCTGGCACTCGCCTACCTCGCGTACTTCGCGGCCTGGATCGGCGTGACCCTCGCCGTGTCCGCCCGGGCACCCTCGACCCGCTCGGCCCTGGTCGTCCTGCTCGGGCTGTGGATGCTCAACAGTCTCCTGGTGCCGCGGGCCACCACCGACCTGGCCCGGCGACTCCATCCGGCCCCCTCGGCGCTCGAGTTCCAGCGGACCCTGGCGAGGGAACAGCAGGTCGACGAAACCGGCAAGACCTACGAGCAATACGAGAAGGAGGTCGAAGCGCGAGTCTTGGCCCAGTACGGCGTCGACAGCCTTTCTCAACTGCCGGTGAGTTTTGCCGGCATCAGCCTCGACGCCAGCGAGCAATGGGGCGATCGGGTGTTCGACCGCAACTACGGCAAGCTCTGGGACACGTTCGCGGCTCAGGAGCGGGTCCGCAGCTGGGTCGGTGCCGTGTTTCCGTTTCTGGCGATCCGCGGGGTGTCACAGGGACTGTCGGGTACCGACCTCCATCACCATCGCGCGTTTTCGGAGGCCGCTGAGCGGTATCGTCGCTACCTCGTCAAGACGATGAACGACGAGCTGACGGAAAAGGCCGCCGGCAAGGATTTCCAGTACGTCAGCGACGTAGCGGTCTGGGCCAAGGCAACGCCGTTCGACTACGAGACCCCCGGCCTAGGATTCGTGCTCGAGCGACGGGCCATCGACCTCGTCGTGCTGGCCGGTTGGACCATGCTGGCACTCGCGGCCGGTCTGGCGGCCACCCGGCGGGTGACGCCATGACCGCCCCGCTCGGACGGATGCTCCGCCATGAATGGCGGGGCCTGGTGGCCGATCGGACCGCCTGGCTGGTCCTCGGGCTGTTCGGTTTCCTGGTGGCCTACGCGGTCATGAACGGCGCGACCTGGAACCGGACCCAGAGCCGAACCCTCGACTCGGCCGCCGCCCAGGCGGATGCCCGCCTCGCCGGGCTTCGTCAGGCCCTCGACTCGTTGCCGGCGGATGCTCCCCCGCCGGGGCCATTCGGCCGGGACCCCCGAAGCCCGGCCAGCGTGGGCGGCCGCGATGGCGCCCAGTACACCGTGCTCCCGCCCGGGCCGCTGGCCGCGACGGCGGTGGGCCAGAGCGACCTCCTGCCGCAGTACTTCCAGGTGTCGATGCGGAGCCGGCAGACCTTCGCCAACGCGCAGGAGATCGAGAACCCGTCCAACCTCCTCGAGGGTCGGTTCGACCTGGCATTCGTCATCGGCTCGCTGTTTCCGCTCTTGATCCTGGCCCTCAGCTACAACCTCCTCTCGGCGGAGCGGGAACAGGGCACCCTCGCGCTGGTGGCCTCCCAACCGGTTTCCCTCGGCCGGCACCTCCTCGCCAAGGTGCTCGTCCGCGGCGGGTTCATCACCCTAGTTGCGATCGTCGTGGCGCTGGTGAGCCTCGCGGCTGCCGGTGTTTCCCTGACCGGCCCGGGCGCGCCCGCCCGGATCGGGCTCTGGATCCTCGTCGTCGTCAGCTATGGGGCTCTCTGGTTTGCCGCCGCGTTGGCCGCCAACGTGGTACCCCGCAGTTCCGCCGCGAACGCCGTGCTGCTCGCCACCGTCTGGCTGGCGGTGGTCGTGGTCGTGCCGGCGGTGCTGAACGTGGTGGCCAAGACCACCCACCCGGTACCCTCCCGGGTCGAGTTGATCTCCGCGATGCGAACCGCGTCCAACGACGCCTCGGCCCGCGGCGCGGCGTTGCTGGCCAAGGTCTATGGCGACCATCCCGAACTGGCGCCGTCGGAATCCGTCGACGCCGGTGAGTTCATGTCGAGGACGTACGCCGTCCAGGATGAGGTGGATCGACAGATCGCGCCCGTTCTGGCTCGGTTCGACGAGCAACTCGTCCGGCAACAGCAGCTGGCGGAGCGCTACCGATTCCTGAGTCCCGCGGTCGTCACCCACGCGGCGCTCACGGATCTCGCGGGCACGGGTGCGCCCCGCTACCGGGCCTGGCTCGATCAGGTCCTCGGATTCCACCAGCAGTGGCAGGAGTTCTTCATCCCCCGGGCGTTCCGACGTCAGTGGCTCACCCCCGCCGATTTCGACGCGATCCCGAGGTTTCGGTATCAGGCCGAGCCGGACAGCGCGGTACGGGGCCGAGTCGCGGTCGGGCTGTTGGGGCTCGCGATCCCGACGGTGGTGTTGCTCCTCCTCGCGGGAAATCGAATCCGCCGGTTCGAGGTTGCCGGGTGACCAAGATGGTGACGGGGATCGCCGTCGTGGCGCTGCTCCTGCCCGCGGCAACGGCGGCGGCCCAGACGGGGACGGACTCGACGCCTCCAGCCGTCCTCCGTGCCGTCCGGGCAACGGGGCCGATCCGGCTCGATGGTCGCCTCGACGAGCCCGACTGGACCGCCGGGCCGCCGGCCCGGGCGTTTCGACAGGTCGATCCGGTTCAGGACGCACCGGCCACGTTCGACACCGAGGTCCGGGTGCTTTTCGACGCCCACCATCTCTACGTCGGCGCCTTTGCCCGCGACACGGTCGGCCGGCGGGGCGTCCGGGTGGTGGGGCTGGATCGGGACTTCGACTTCTTCTCCAACGACCTCGTGGGCGTCACCCTCGATCCCTTTCTCGATCGACGCAACTCGGTCTCGTTCCAGACCAATCCCTACGGCGTCCAACGGGACCTCTTGGCGTTCGACGGCGCGCTGTACGATCGCGACTGGGCCGGGGTCTGGCGGGTTCGGACCACGATCACGGACTCCGGCTGGGTGGCGGAGTTCGCGATTCCGTGGTCGACGCTCCGCTATCCCAGCGCGCTGGGGCGCGGCTGGGGCATCAACTTCGTCAGGATCGTCCGGCGGCTGAACGAGCAGACTGGGTGGCAACCCTGGCCGCGCGCCTTGAACAACAACACGATGACTTATGCCGGCGTCCTCGAGGGTCTCGAACCGCCGCCGCCGAGTCGAAACGTCAGAGTTCAGCCGTACCTGACCGGCCGGGTCCAGGGCACGACCCTGGCAGGTCGAACCACGACGACGACGGACCCGGAGTTCGGCGGCGATCTCAAGTGGGCCGTCTCTCCGAACACCGTCGCGGATTTCACCGTCAACACCGATTTCGCCGAGGCGGACGTTGACCGACAAGTCGTGAATCTGACCCGGTTCTCGACGTTCTTCCCGGAGCGGCGCCAGTTCTTCCTCGAGTCGGCCAGCGTGTTCGAGACCGGCCGCGATGGCGGGAATCTGCGGCCGTTCTACTCCCGGCGGATCGGGCTCGACCCCCGCGGATCGCCGATCCCGATCGACGCCGGGGCCCGGCTGGTGCACCGGTCGGTGGATCGGAGCGCCGGCCTCCTGGCCATGCGGCAGCGGGCGTCGGGTGGACTCGGCGCCTCGAACGTCGGCGTCCTCCGGCTCAGTGAGAACGTGGGCCGCGGCAACCGCCTGGGCTTCCAGCTCGTCCATCGGGACGACGAAGCCGGCAGCACCGCCCCGGCCCGACAGAACACCGTCGCGGTGGTCGACGGCTTCCTCCGGTCGGGCACCTCCGTGCTCCGGGCCGCCTTCTCGGGCTCCACCACTTCGGGCGCCGGCGGCGACGGGGCGGCGGGATACCTCTGGGCCTACACGGACAAACCGTTCGGCTATTTCGGCTGGATTCAGGAGTACGTGGGCGCCGAGTATCAGGCAGCGGCGGGCTTCGTGGGGAGGCAGAACTACGTCTGGACCAGTCCGGCCTCGACCCTCGACCTTCGGCCGACCTGGAAGCCCCGGTTCGTCCGGAAGTTCAACCCCGGTCTGCTGACCAGCTTTTACCACGACGCCGACGACCTCGAATTCCGGGAGGGCTACTTCCGGGTCTCCCCGATCGCGGCGCAGTTCCAGTCGGGAGCGGAGGTACGCCTGTTCTGGCGCCCCGAGTGGCAGCGGCTCGAGCGCGGTTTCTCGCCGGTTCCCGGCATCGACCTGCCGACCGGCCGTTACCAGTTCTCTCAGTTCGGCGTCACCTGGCAACCGGACCTCTCGCGGCCGTACTGGGCGTACGTCACCCTCGCGGCCGGCAGGTTCTTCGACGGGACTCGCCAGCAGCTCATCTACCGCGCCAGTCCACTGCCAGGTCCGAAGCTCCGCCTGACGGTGGATTACGAGGGAAATCGGTTCCGCGACGTCTCGCCGGCGCGGGTGGATCGGACCACTCATCTGGTGAGCGGTCTCCTGCGATACACCCCCACCCCGGCGCTCGGGGTGTCGGCGTTCTATGAGTACAACTCGACTACCCGCCTCGGGGTCTGGAACGCGCGGCTGTCCTGGGAGTTCCGGCCGCTCTCCTATCTCTATCTCGTCTACAACGACCGGCGGCCGCGGGACGAGAACGGGTTGCCAGCGACTCGACCGACCGAGCGGCAACTCCTGATCAAGGTGACCCTGCTGGAGCAATTGTGATGCTTCCCTCCACGCAGGCCGTCGGTCTCGCGCTCCGAGCCTCCTCGGCCTTCTTGCTGTGCGCCGTCTCGGCGCTCCCCGCCCAGTCGAATCCGGCGGCTCCCGCGGTCCTGGATGCCCCCCCCACGATGGCCGCGGTCCGATCGGCCGAGCCAATCAGCGTCGATGGTCGGCTCGAGGAGGCGAGCTGGCGGGCGGCGGCTGCCATCCCACCTCGAAATGGCCGATTTGGGCCTGAAAGGTCGCCGTGAGGTCGACAACCTAAACCGAGGGCCTCAATGTCAGTCGTTCTATCTCCAAGATTCATCGGGGCGCTGGCCCTGCTCGTAGCGGCATGCGGCGGCGAGGGGCCAGTCAGCCCGGCACCTCCGCCCCCCCCCCCCCCCCCACCACCGCCGGCTCCGGTTGCGACGATCGAACTCTCCCGGATGACGGACTCGCTCCTCGCGGGGCAAACTCGGCAGCTCGCGGCCACCACCAAGGATGCGGCCGGCAACACGTTGAACGGGCGGGCCGTCAACTGGGGCACGTCCAACCCGGCCATCGCCACGGTGTCGACCGCGGGGCTCGTCACCGCCACCGCATCCGGGGCCGTAACCATCACCGCCTCATCCGAGGGTAAGGACGCCACGGCCGCCGTCACGGTGTTCGACCCCAAAGTGATCCCCGCGTTCATCAAGCCCTTTACGGAGCCGGCCGACCTGTGGACGACGAACTACCATGATCACGACGTTCCCAAGGAGTTCATTGACAACAACGGCACCTACGTGCCGTTCTGGGGCGAGCCAAGCCTGTTAGGGATCGACGGCCACGAGGGCTATGACTGGCGCCTGCCGGTCGGGACGCCGTTGGTTGCCGTCGCCGCAGGCCGGGTGGTGCACGCCGGCGACAACCAGCCGTTTGCCTGCCCGATCCTCAACAACCAGATCGTGGTCGGCCGATCGGTCACGCTGGAGCATCAGCTGCCGGGCGGAATCGTGGTGCGGACCATCTACGCTCACATGGAACAAGTCGACGTGGCCGTCGGTGGCAACGTGGCGCAGGGCCAGCAGATCGGCACCTCCGGCGGTCGGGGCTGCGCCCTCAAGCCCCATCTCCACTTCGCGGTCTGGCGAATGAATGGTGCGAGTGCATCGGCGATCGACTCGTACGGGTGGAGCGGGCCGGGTCAGGATCCATGGGAGACCAAGCCCGAAGGCGCGGCAAGCATCTCCCTGTGGAAGCCGGGCGAGGCGCCATCGTTGCTCCGCCGCTTCGAGCTTGAACTGCCGACCACGCCGGGGCCGTTTTTTCAGCTCACCAAAGTCCGGTTCCAGGGACTGCGGGACGCCGACAACCCGAACAACGAGTTCGTCGAAGTGACCTGGGACGGCCGGATCGCTCCGGCGAGTGTCGATCTCAGTGGGGCAACCATTCGCAACGCTGGCGGGGTGGTATTCACCTTCCCCAGCGGCACGACCCTAAGCGCCGCCAATCCGTCCATACGCGTCTTCACCGGGTCGGGCACCAGCACACCGTCGACGCTGTTCATCGGCCAAGCCACGGGCATCTACGGGAACTTGACCGACTGCGTCCGGGTGCTCAACGCCGCCGGGCAGCCGCGCGGCCAGGTCGGGTGGGGATCGCCGGGCTGTACCTGACGCCTCGGCTCTCGGCGGCAGCAGTCGGGTTCATCGCTCCTGGGAGGTCCGGGTTCTGCCCGGACCTCCCGACTCCCCGCCGAGCGCGACTCGAGGCCGTTCGGCCCAGGCTCCCTCGAGGCGAGCCGTCGGATCGGGGGGACGCGCCAGCTGGCCTGACGCGGGCGGAGGCGATGAGCCATTCCGGCCATCGTCTGCGCGCGTACGAGTAGCCCCCTTCTGGAGCTTCCGTTGCGCGTTCGGCTATCGTGCCTGCTGGTCTTGACCGCCTGTGGCGGTGGGAACCCGGTGTCGCCGCCGGCTCCGCCCCCCCCACCCCCACCACCCACCGTCCCGGCCACGGTCTCGATCCAGGCCGGCCAGGCCCAACAGGGAGAGCCGGGCCGACCGGTGGCGATCCGACCGGCCGTGCTGGTCAGGTCCGCAAGTGGCGCGGCCCTGCCGAACGTTGCCGTCACCTTCGCAATCGATTCAGGGGGCGGGAGTATCGCGGCCGCCACCGCGACCAGCGGCGCCGACGGCGTCGCCACCGCGGGTGAATGGACGCTCGGACCACGCGAAGGCAGGAACACCCTCGTCGCTACGGTTCAGAACCTGGCCCCGGTGACCTTTGCCGCCGAGGGTCGGTTCCCGGAGGTGACGGTCATCGAGGCCCAGTCAGTGGCACCCAGCGGCGGGGTCCTGACGGTCCAGCGGCCGGCCGGCGATCCCTTGAACGGGATCCGGGTCATTGTCCCCGCCGGCGCCTACCACACCACGACCCAGTGGACCGTGTCGGCCAAACCGCGCTTCACGGTCCCGCTCCCCGACGGCGCCTTTCCGGTCGGGCCGGCACTCACTGTCACCAACGGCCAAGCGTACGCCGACAGCCTGATGGGCCTCGTCATCCCGATCCGGGCCGGGGCCGACACCGCGGTCGGCGCCTTCTTCTACGAGCCAACGACCGGCACCCTCGAGGCCATCCCGGTCGCCGGCCGAACCGATACGTCGCTGACCATCGGCACCCGCCATTTCTCCGCCGACCAGCTGCTGTTGCCGGCCCAGGCAGGCTCCACCAGCGGCGCTCTTACCTCGTCCGCCAGGGCGCCGGTCCCGTTCGGATCGGTCATCATCGTGGTCGTCGGCGTCAAGTCGGGGCTTCTCGCCGGTACGGTCGGCTCATCGTTCCAGCCCGGGGTCGACGACTGGGAGTTCGTGAACCACGGGAGCCACCCACATCCGGGCGGCATCTGCGCCGGCATGACGATCTCGTCCCTGTATTTCAACTATCGTCACAAGCCCGGGTACGGTCCCCTCAACGGCTGGATCGACAGAGTGCCGGGGTTCTCAGAGGACAATCCGGGCGGCATCCGGTTTGCGAGTGTGGTCCAGGGAAGGTTCGCGGGCACCTGGGCCACGTCGCGGTACATAGCCAGGCTTGCCTCGATCGCGACCGCCTCCCACTATGATCCCGACGTCCTCCACTATCACTCTCTGGTCGTCTCGCTGCATGCCACCGGCCGCGGTCAGTTGATCGGCTTCATTGGCTCCGGCTTCGGACACGCCGTCGTCGCGTACAAGACCAGCGGCGGTGTGAACTACTTTGCCGATCCGAACGTGCCAGGTGGCAGTCGACACTTCGACTTCTCCGCCTCCCGTTTCGTTCCCATACCGTTCTCGGCGAAGGCCACCGCCAGTCCCAAGACGGTGACGCAGTTCATCCTGATCGGCATTTCGGCGTTCATCCCGATCACCACGATCGACTCCGACTGGGCGGACCTGCTCGGCGGGACAGTGGGTAATGCGATTTTCCCGATCGCCGACCTCGAGTTCTGGGACTGGCGGACTGACAGCTGGACCCCGATCGTCACGGATACCATCACCGTGTCCTCGGACACGTTGATCGCCCGCACGAACTGTCCGAAGTGCCCCTTCTTTCGCCGGGAAGAACCCGCCACCGGCCGTCAACTGGTTCAGATCTGGGATGACCGCGGCAACTTCCTCGTCGGTGACAGTGCGAACGGAATACTCGGCGCGACGTACCTGCTGTCAGCGGGCCCGCCGCGGGAGCTCGGCTTCGTGCAAAAGGCGGGCGCCAACGACAAGGGTTCCATCCAGGATGAGTACGTCATGTTCAACTGGATCAAGGTCAGGTCCATTCAGGCGAGGATCGCGCCCCGCGGCGCCGGCTTCCGGCTGGACGACACCGTCACCTTCGTCGTGAAGCACCAGGGCACGTTGCCGGCAACCGCCCGATACGAGTGGACCATCAGCGACGGTAGCCCGCCCGACGTGATCACGAAGGTGGGCGACAGTACCGCCTCCTATCGATTTACCCGGCGCGAAGTGTACGGCGTCAATGTCGTGGTGAAGAACGAGGCCGGCGTGATCCTCGCAAAGGACCGCACCACGGCGTCCGTGCGGTGCGACAGCTCTCCCGTCGTCGACGCGCGTGACGGGCGTACCTACTCCGTCGTGTGTTTCAGCAATGGCCAGGCCTGGCTGGCCGAGAACCTCCAGTTCAACGCCGCGGGCAGCGAATGTTACGACAACCTTGAGGCCAACTGCCTCACATATGGACGACTGTATCCTTGGTCGGTGGCAATGGCCGGCGCAACGTCGTCCCTCGCGGAACCGAGCGGCGTGCGGGGCGCGTGTATGGTGGGGTGGCATCTGCCGAGTCCCGCCGAGTGGCAACGGCTGATCACCTCGTTCGGTGGCGCCACCACAGCCTCCCCGGCCCTGCGGGCAGTTGGCTTCAACACGTTCGGGGGCGTACCGCCAACGAATACCTCGGGCATGGCCATTCGCGGAGCGGGACTCTGGGTGCCAAACCCCGTGGCCGGGTTGGAGGACGAGTTCTCCGGTCTCGGCGTCATTACCGGACCCTGGACATCGTT